>JALVLE010000240.1 GCA_027033555.1 Caldifarciminota bacterium
AAATACCTGTTCCCGGTATTTACATCTATTTTAACGTAAACGGTTTTCTTTGTTCTATTCGGCATCACGCTGTCCCAGATAGTTATAAAAGGGTATCCTGAATTTGTATAGAATTTTAAAATATAATCCTCAATTTCCGTTATAATATCGTAAGAGAAGGGCTTACCACTGTAATTTCTGTGTCTTAACACCTGGGTCTCATTGAGCACCCTCAAAGGCGTAATTTCAATACTGTCTATGATATATCTTTTGCCCTCCTGTATTTCAAGGGTTATATCTACGCGGTCTTTTTTAAACTCAATATTTTTTTCAAAGACCTTTACGTCAAAAAAACCATAACCACGATAAAATTCAATTATCCTTTTTTCGCGGTTCCTAAGGAAAATCAGATTATATGGGGTTCCCTTTTTGATTGAAAGTATCTTTTTTATTTCTCCTTTACTGAAAAAATGTGAGCCTTTAATATGTATTTTATTAAACCTGAGAAGCCCAGCGAAGATGAAAAAGATAAAAAGATTCATAGAAAGAGGGGGATATCCCCCTCAGGAAAGTTTATGGAATCTGTCTTTTAGTTTCTCAAGTACCTCTGGAAGTGTGGTATACTCCATTTCTTTAAGATGTAATCTATGAGGCTCAAAAGGCCCATGTCTGCGGAGATAGTCTGCTATAATATTGGCAGTTTTTCTCGCCTCATCAAAAGCAGGGTCATCAAAAAGATCCCGTGGCCCTATGAGCTTACCCTCTGCAAGCTGAAAACCAGCTGCAATAACCCTTGGAGGGCCATCAAACCTGGAAGGGTTTGCCTCATGAAAAGCAACAGGCATCATTGGCCCCATATGTGAGCCCCGCATCCATCCTGCAACAAGGTGCGGAAAGGCAAAAGGTTCAAGTATTTCACCCACTGCCGGGAAGCCTGATTGAGCTCTCACAATGAGCACGGGATCATCTTTACCTATATACCTACCTGCCATCATTGAAAGTTTCTGGGTAGAACTCATAGCTGCTATTTCGTTATTATCCCTTCTGTACACCTCTTTTATAATATAATGCTCCATAGCCCCTATAAGTACAAGCATATCATAGGTATCCTCAGGAAGATTAAAATCCACCAGCTTATTTTCATACACATCAAGTACAGAAAACCGGAATCCGCTGTGCATCTTTGGGTCTATAACAAGGCCTGCTGTATTGAATGGGTCTCCAAAAATTCTATAAAGGGGCAAATTCCACGCTCCAGGGGAGGTTTTATCCGCCATAAAAATAACAACAGGCTCAGAAGGCCTTTCCTCAAATTCCATTTCTGCCACACCTGGACCAAGACCTTTGACATTCCCTGAAAAGGCATCTTTTAAAAGGTCCTGCCCCGCACCATAGAGTTTCAGCTTCTTGGCCTCTTCTGTGGCTTTTTCAAATATACTCCATGCGAGCTTATGTATTTCTTCTGAATCCACACCTTTTGTGTGTGTCATTATAAGCTGAAGGTCATCACCTACTCTGAGCACATGAAAATCAATAATTACCCCACTATCCTGCGCTTTTTTCAGTTCCTCTTCTGCAACCTCCATGAGCCTCGGATGCATTGATGAGTGGCCAACATATCCCCCTATATCTGCCTTGATTACCGAGAGTGTGATTTTCATCCTCCCACCTCCTTTTCAAGTAACTTATATACCTTTTCCAGTTCTTTCTTTTTGTTGGCGTCTTTAATCAAAAAGTTGAACGTATATAACACAACTCCAAAAATATCAAGACGGGTGAAAGTTGGATTAAAGGGAGTTAAAATATCAAGTATTTTATGGAGGTTAATTTCATCCTCCTTGCCAATAATGCTTATGTAAATCCTCTGCCTCCCCTGCAACATAGAAATCCTCTGATTGTGTTTGAAATAATTAACAAAAAGATTATGGGCAAACCTTATTTCTTCAATTATATTGTTAACAGGCTCTGATATTCTATAAAATACGTCAAGAGAATAATAATAAGACTTAATAAAGCGCTCAGATACCTGTGCGCCTTTAAAATTCTCAAGAACTATACTGAGCCTTGTTCTGTCAAGCTTCCTCATCCCTTCATCAAAATCCCTAAACATGCCTATGGATCTCTCCAGCAGTTTCTTCAATTCCGAATAGAGCTCACTTTCAGATTCAAAATAGGATAAACGCGCCTTCACGGTGATTATTTGAATTTCTATCTGAGTACTTGGGCTCAAAGCTGCTCTAAAATTCTGTATCTCAAACTTGTCGGATTTGCTAAATGCCTCAGTCAGGGCTTTCCTGTAGTCTATTTTTTCATCCTTTTTTCCCACCACTCCTATCATCATCAAGATATTACCCTTTTCGTCCTTTTCAAAGGGAAAGATGTAAACCTGTGTCTGCCCACTCGCCTGAACCTCTTCAATAAGCTTGGGAATAACAACCCTTCCAAACAGTTCCGGTCCCAGATTTATATTAAGGGGTGTTCTTGGACGCTTATGCCTTAAAGTGGACTCAAGATGATTTTTTAGCAATTCAAGTTCATCTCTTCCAACCGGCCTCTTCCCCTCTTTAAAAAACTCCACCCTTATCACCGTTATTCCATCTTCAGTGGTAAATTGCTTGTCATACATTCTCACAAAGTTGGGATAAAGGATTCTTATGGCCTCAAAAACGTCATCCATGGATATATCCCGCTCAAACCCGGCGACAGAAACTCCAGTTAAATTCTCCCCCTTTCTCGTACGCAGATTATGAACAAATACCTCAATCCCCCTGCCTATCTTTCTTAATTTTTTTATAGCCCTGTAGTTAAATCTTACGATCTTTGCGAGAGCTGTTGGGCTTCTATCACGCAAATAAGCTTCAGATCGTGAAATTACAAAATAGAAAAGCTCACCGTTTTGCTGGGTTATTTCTGCAAGTTCCTTCTTTCCTACAAGCTTTTCAAGGGCTTTCTCAATTTCCAGCATTATGAAAAGCTTTTCAAAACCAAGCACCATCACCTTCTTTATTTTATACCCACCTCTTGCAATTTCCTTTATAAAACTCTTAAGCATAGCTGCGTCACTATTTACCTTCTTAATGTCTTTTCTGGACACATCAGACAGAGCGATAACAACACCCATGAGCCTGCTATTTTCCTTCACACTGAAAGAATTAAGATATTCAAGATTGTAACCCTTTTCATGAAGAGCTCCGGCAACTGTATCAACAAGTCCTGCCCAATCCTCAGCAGCAACAAGCGCCTTTAAAAAAACACCATCCTTATTTCTATCCACATACACGTCCACAGCAGGCTTTCCGGTTCTCAACGTTTCTTTATAAAGCTTTTCCAGCTTTTCCCAATCATCTTTGGTGGGTGCATACAATGCTTTTAGCATAGCTTCTTTATCATAAAGCAATTCAAAAAATGGGTCAAACACTTCAATTTATGGCATAATTGACTACTCCTTGTAGTAAGTTTATACTAAACAAGTTAAAAAATTGAAAGGGGTGATTTTATGGGAATGAAACCAGTAGATATTCGCAATAGCACCTTTAGAATGAAATTTAAAGGATATGACCCAGCACAGGTACAATCTTACCTAAATTCAATTGCAGATGAAATGCAGGAACTTTTACAGGAAAACAGCGAACTAAAAGTGCGCATAAAACTTCTTGAAGAAAAGCTTAAGGAATTTCAGGAAATGGAAGAGGAACTGAAGTCTG
>JALVLE010000241.1 GCA_027033555.1 Caldifarciminota bacterium
GGCAATGCCACAATGAATCCTACAATGGGACCCATTGCCCCTATTTCCATAAGCGCATCTTTGTGAGTTATAGGAGATTTAACCTTTATAAACGCACCCATGGTACCAATAAGGGGATGTGGCACTGGAAGAAAATAAGGCAAAGTAGCTTTTATGCCTCTTTTTCTGGATGCGAGATAATGTCCCATTTCGTGTAATCCCAAAATAAGCATGAGAGAAAGGGAAAAAGGCATACCATATACGAGCTCTAAAGGATTTTTTACTGGATTATGCCCTGAATTGAAAGCACCTGCAAACAGAGTGGTTATTACTGTAAGAGCCCCAAGAAGCACGTGTATCCATATCCTTCGTTTTTCAGCCGGTATATGAAATAAGGTGACTCTGTAAGCTTCTCCTACTCTGTCCACCGAAGCATAGATGTCATTTAGCGCGAGTTCATCCTGCATTTTTTTAGAAACAATCTCCGGATTTCCTCTGAAAAAACCTATGTATGAAGAATCAAAAGAAGAAACCACACTGAAATATTTTTCAAGCACCGCTTCTATCATATACCTTTTTCCCCTCCACATAAACAGCCACGATGGTATTATTCTTAAGTCTCAAAAAATCGGCAAAAAAGCCTTTTTTAAACGCTCCCACACTTAATGTGGATAAAACCTGCGCATCTTCTGTATAACGTTTTAACGCCTCTTTTTTATCCAATCTCTGAGAGACAAAAGGATGCATTAGAGCCCCTTCTATTCCAAAGAGTGGACCAAAAGGCATGGAATCAGACCCGAAAGCAAAAGTAATATTCATTTCCTGCATGGTTCTATAAGGGTGCATCTTTAGGTATTCCTCATAAGACAGGGCTTTTTTATACATTCTGTACCATTTACGTACAAAATTTGGTTGCATTGAAATATGCACTTTTTTCCTTGCCACTTCTTTTAAACTCCATATAGAGGGAAATTCAAAATGCTCTATCCTATGATTGAAATCCGGGACCTCAGGGAGAGCTGACACTACTGTATCTATTGCCCTTGTTCCAATAGCGTGGATAAGGACTTTAAACCCACTTTTTTCAAACTGACGTATTTTATCTTTCAATTCGTCCTCCTGATAGAAAGGTAAAACAAAAGGCGCATCCGTGTAGGGCTGGTAAAAAGATGCAGTTCTTCCTCCCACAGAGCCGTCCATAAACAATTTTATTCCACCTATTTTCACCCTGCCAAAAACCAAACCGCTATACAACCCTTTTTCTTTTAACTCATCAAATGAATTCTCATAAAAGGAAAGTTCCACTTTTATCTTTAACTTACCTTCCTTCTCAAGCTCTCTGTAAGCCAAAAAAACTTTAAAATCTTTGGCAAAGTCACAAATACCAGTAATACCTTCCTTCAGATATTTTCCCTGAGCGACAAGGATTCCCTCCTTTATTTCATCCACTTGAGGAGTAAGAAGGTCATAGAGATTCAATGGAAAGTACTCTCTGGCGATTCCCGTATTCCTGTCAACAAAATCATATTTTATTTTCTGTGAAAAATAGTCAATTGCAGCAGTATTTAAAACCGCCACATGCCCACATACTCTTCTTATGATTATAGGTATATCCTTTGAAATTGCATCAAGGTCCTTTTTATTGATCCTTTCTTCAAAGAAAGAATCATCATAATCCACGAATATGTTAAGTTCATTATGCCTATCAAAATGCTCCTTCAGAAACTTTAATAGCTCTTTTTTACTGCGTGCCCATATAAGAGAGGGATAGCGCATAAAAAAACCCTGTTCAGCCATATGGGCGTGGGTATCAACAAATGCCGGAATAACCTCCTGCTCCTTAACAATAAAATCCTCTGCAAAAAAACCGTTTTTTACCTTTGCAAGAACACTGTCAATCATTCACAAAGTACAGCGGATTAAGAGTTTTTCCTTTTTTTCGAACCTCATAATGAAGATGTGGCCCGGTGGTAAGCCCTGATAATCCCACTTCCCCAAGCACTTCCCCCCTTACCACATTTTTACCCGGATATACCCTCACATTCTGCAAATGTCCGTAAAGAGTCTTGTACTCATCTCCATGTTTTAAGACAACCACATTTCCCAGCCTCATATCATAATAAACACTATCCACAATTCCGAAAGCCGTTGCCCTAACCAGATTTCCCACGCCGGCTCCTATGTCTATAGCCTTATGGACAGGTCCATATCCCCGGGTAATCACACCTTTCACCGGCATACCCCGTGGAGTTATAGAATCTTCTTTAAAGGCTTGCAAAAGGAGATCAGACATTCCTGGTGAATAACTACTTTTATTTTTAACTTTCCTGTCAAAAGACTCGTTTTGTGCTGTAGAGAGATTTGAGGATGTTGTAAAAGGACTTATTTGTGGTGCTTTATCATAACCCAGCATGCTATATAATTTTTCCCTTAAAACCTCTAATTTTTCTACCTTTCTTTCCAGCTCGGTAATTCGTGCATTTTCCGCCCTCAGTTTTCTGTTTTCAGCTTCCAGTTTCTTAACCCTCAGCGCGGTTATATATACTTTCCCATAAAAAACAGCAGCTACGCCAAGAAAGGTAAAAATGCCTATAACTAAATAAAGGGTGAGTTTCAAAACCCACCCTTTTACTCTGAAGCGTTTGAACTCACTGGAGCCTGAAGAGGTAATGATTATTTCATACTCTTTTTTCATTATCCCTTTAATTTCAGGTCCTCATAAGCAGAAAGAGCGGCTATTGCTCCTTGTGCTGCTGCCACAATTACCTGCGCCACACCTCCTGTCACATCGCCCGCTGCATAAACCCTTTCCACACTGGTTCTCATGCGATCATCTGTTTTAATATACCCCTTTTCGGTAAGCTCCACACCAAGGTCTTTAGCAAGCTCTGACTGTGGTATAAGACCCACATAAATAAAAACTCCATCTGTTTCTATTATTTTTTCCTCGCCTGTACTCCTGTCAATGTATTTTACTCCTTTAACTTTATCGTCCCCAAAAATCTCGGTAACCTGCGCGTTTGTGATATACTCAATTCCACTTTTTTCTATCTTTTCCCTGTAAGCTGCCTCACACATCCACCTTGGCATAAACTCCAGTACGGTAACCTTTGCATTAATATCTTTTAAAAATAACGCTGCAATGGCACCTGAATTTCCTCCACCGATTACCACAACTTTTTTATTCTTAAAGAAATAGCCATCACATGTTACACAATATGATAGTCCACGACCATAAAACTCTTTCTCTCCCTTTACATTCAAATGTCTATGGGTGGTACCTGTAGCAAAAATGATAGCCTGAGCGTCTATTTCTCCCTTTTCTGTGTCAAGAACAAATAGCCCTTTATCTCTTACAATTTTCTTTATAGGGTTCATATCCAGTATTTCTGCGTATTCCCTGGCATGGTCCTTCATCTTCTGCATAAGCTCTTCACCCTTTATTCCCTTAAACGGAGGATAATTCTCTATATATGGTGCCTCTGCTGCAAGTCCACCTACTACATTCTTTTCAATCACAACAGGTTTAAGACCAGAACGCCTCGCATAAATGGAGGCAGTAAGTCCTGCAGGTCCTGCTCCAATAATAGCCACATCCACTTCTCTTTTTTCTTTTGCCTCTCCAAAAGAAGAAAGGATCAGCTCCATTCCATACCTCCTGTTAATGTAGGGTAACTTATTTTAAAC
>JALVLE010000242.1 GCA_027033555.1 Caldifarciminota bacterium
GCACAAGATATTCAAATGGTATCCTTGTTTATGGTGTGCTTGAAGGACAACAGGATTATAACAGGAATGCTTACGACTATTTCCAGGTTCATCACATACCTGTTTATTATGACAATTTCAACTCCGGAAATGGTACCTATTTACACGACAAAATTATGCTCACAGACGACAGCATAGTTTTTACTGGCTCATATAACTTTACATACGCAGCTGATACGTCAAACGACGAATCCGTGATTATACTGCACTCTCCAGAAGTGGCAGAACTATACAAAGAGGAATTTATAAGACGGTATAACGAAACTGGCCATACCTATGAAATAAAAGAACTACCACATCATGTTCCCTACGCAAACAAAAATACTCTTGTTATGACCCAAAAAGATCTTGCACTCTTTTTAAAGCACCACAAAAAACCTGTTTACCGTGTAGATGGACAAAGGATATCCAATACTCACATGTTCACGGGTATAATCTTTTACAAAGAAGATAACCTATGGAAAAGGGCTCTCATAATAAAATAAAAACCGTCTTTGAAATTTCTGCAGGTGGAGTACTTTATAAAAGAGAAAAAAAAGAATATCTGGTTGTACTGGTAGCTGTAAAAAATAAAACAGTTTGGACTCTTCCAAAGGGGCTTGTGGAAAAAGGGGAGAACCTTGAAGATGCAGCTGTAAGGGAGGTCAGAGAAGAGACAGGATGCACAGGAGAGCCTGTTGCATTTATTGATAAAATACATTTGTGGTTCTATTCCAAAGAGAACGGGAAATTGATAAGGCATCATAAAGTTGTGTATTATTATCTTATGAAATACATTGAAGGGGATACTGAAAATCACGATTTTGAAGTGGATGATGCGAAATGGTTCCCTATAGATCAGGCAATTAACATTGCGAGCTATAAAAAGGACAAAGAAATTTTAAAAAAAGCAAGGAGCATTTTATATGAAGGCTCTGACTCATACTCTCGTTAGATTAACAAGGACGCTATCAGAGGTATTTGAGAAATCCGATAATCCTGAGGAAATTATCCATGCTTTACTTTCTGCAATTACAGCTGGAGAAGCCCTCGGATTTAATCGTGCCTTTGTGATGCTCTTTGACAACGAGGGGAATCTTTATGGCTACATGGCAACAGGCCCCGTTTCTCCGGAAGAAGCTGACAAAATTTGGAGGGAGATAGAAGAGAAAAAGCTTTCGCTGGAAGACATAATAAACTCCTACTCTCCTGAGAAGGTAAAGGAAGAGCGTGATAAATTTTCATTTATTCTCAACAACCTGAAATGCGACAGGGAGTATTTAAACAAACCGGGATGCATAATTGGCACAGTATTTGAAACTCAAAGAGCCACTTTGATAAAAACTTATGAGCTTGAGGAAGTTCCGGAGTATATTAGAATACTGGGGACCGAAGAAATTGTAATCATTCCTCTTGAAGTAGGGAAAAAGAAATTTGGTGTTATAATGGCAGATAACTTCATAACAAAAACACGTGTTACAAAAACAACCCTCCTTGTGCTTGAAAGCTTTGCACTTCAGGCATCAACCGCCCTTTCAAAGGCTTATTATGTAAATGAACTTATTGAGAAAATAAAAGAACTTGAAGAGATGAATAGACTTATACAGGAATACCATAAACGGACTCTGGAACTGGAAAAAATAGCAAACATAGGAAGTCTCATATATCACCTGGCTCATGAATTTAAGAATCCTATTGTAGTGATAGGTGGATTGGCAAAAGCTATCTTGGACGATACACCAGAGGAAGATCCAAGAAGACCATTTGTTGAAGCTATAATTGAAGAGATTACAAAGCTTGACAGGATTTTGCATCATACAGTTCAGGGTTTGAGACACGAAGCCTTTAAGAAAAGGGAACGTGCTGACCTTGTAGGATTAATTGAAAAGAAAATAAAGAGCCTTGAAGGATATGCCAGGTCTAAAAAGGTCAAAATAGAATTCGCAAAACCTCCAAACCCTATCTATCTCAACCTTCCCATAGAAACTTTTGAGGACGTAATTGAGAATCTACTTAACAATGCAATAGACGCGATGCCAGATGGTGGAACTGTAAACGTCTGGATAGAAAGAGAAAAGGGAATGATAAATGTGTATTTCAAAGACCAGGGTACCGGTATACCAAGAGAACTAAAAGATCGTATATTTGATCCATTTTTCACGACAAAAAAGAAGGGCTCAGGACTTGGACTTTACAACGTCAGACAGATTTTAAAAGGACTGGGAGGGGACATTGAACTTGTAGAAACAACACCTGGGAAAGGGAGTCTGTTCAAAATATATCTACCGGAGGTTATCCCGTGAAAGGGTTTGAACATCCTCACATTGTAACACCACCACCGGGAGAGAAGACCAAAGCGTGGATTGAAAGAATGAAAAAAGTTGAAGCCCCCAATATTACCTATCGGGACAATGAATTTCCTGTGTTTATCAAATCTGCTTTTATGAACAACGTCTGGGACGTGGACGGGAACAGATATGTAGATCTGACTTCTTTCTTTGGTGTCGCCCTTCTTGGCCATAGACACCCTGAAATACAAAAAGCCATACAAAGTGCATCTATTTATCATGGGATGGGAGACGTGCATCCCACCCCTCACAAGGTTGAGCTTCTTGAGAAAATTAACAAACTCATTGGTGGAAACTATATGGGAATATTTGCCCAATCAGGGAGTGAGGCGGTTGAAACGTGCTTAAAAACACAACTTCTTTATACCAAAAAACCGGGGATAATTGTTTTTGAGGGCGCTTACCACGGGCTCGGTCTCGGCGCTCTTAATCTTACATCAAGAAAGTTTTTCAAAGAAGGCCTTGAAGTTTATCTTAGCATTCCTGTTTATGAGCTGCCATTTCCAGGTGATAATAATAAATCTTATCATGTACTTGAACTTGCAGAAAACCTTTTAAAAAAACAAAAGATAGGTCTTATTTTTCTTGAACCCATTCAGGGAAGAGGAGGAGTAAGAATATTCCCTGACTTCTTTTTAAGAGAAATCCGGTTTCTCGCCGGTAAATACAATGCTCTTCTCGGATTTGACGAGATTTTCACAGGCGTATTCAGAACAGGATTTTTTTCATACGCTCAATCTAAAGGAGTTGCTTTTGACCTTATAACTTTCGGGAAAGGTCTTTCATCACAATTTCCTCTCTCTGTATGCATGGGCAAAAAGCACATAATGGAAAAAGCCTGGCCCGAAAGTAATGGAGAAGCTAAACACACTTACACATTTCTCGGGCACCCACTTTTCTCTCTCGTTGCCCTTAAGGTTATTGAAACAGTTGAAAAACAGCAAATAGACACAAAGATACAAACAAAAGGGAAGGAGTACTTAAAGACCCTTCTCCAATTAAAAATGCACCCATCTGTTCTGGATGTAAGGGGCCGGGGGTTTATGATAGGCATAGAATTTAAACATAATGTATTTCCGCTTGTAAAAAAACTCCTTCAACATGGATACATCACATTACCTGCTGGCAAAGAAGGGAGAGTGCTTGAAATTATACCACCTTCATGTATAGAAGACGATTTGTTCTTCAGGTTTCTGGAGGTGCTCCATGGAATTATTGAATGAAATCAAGGATTATATTCAAAACTCCAGCGAATTTGATGAAAGCCTTGCTCTCAGGGTTATAGAATTTCAA
>JALVLE010000243.1 GCA_027033555.1 Caldifarciminota bacterium
CTTTAGAAGAGTGTCAGTATAAACAATGCCTCGCACGGAAAGGTAAACATCGTAATAACCTGCAGGAAGGGCACCTGCTGGTATATAAAATATAAGTCTGTTATCTGAAATAACATAAGTGGGATGAAGTGTAAAAATATCATTTCCGGCAGAATCAATGAAATTCAAGGAGAGTTCATTTTGTGCATACTGGGTAAAGCCATTTCCATAAATCTGAAGTTTCATCTCGGTGCCTCTATTAAGAACGCCAGGATAAAGTCCTGTAAGAGTAAGAGGTTCTATCTGGTCAGGGTCTATCTTAAGAACATATCCATCCTCTGCCCCTGCGCCGTATGACTTTGTTTTTCCCACAAGTATTATCTTATCGGAATCATCTGTGGTAACTCCGTACGCTATGTCAATGTCAGACCCACCATAAGTGCCATACCACACTGCCTTTCCGTCGCTTATACGGGCAATAACTGTGAACATATCATAACTACCTGAACCGAAAGATGTTGTGAAACCTGCTATTACAGCATATCCACCTGGAAGATATGTAACAGAATTTGCTTCATCGTTACCAGTTCCCCCATAAGTCCTTGTCCATAGTGTATCTCCCGTATCACCGGTCAAGTGAAGTACCCACATATCATGCCCACCTGCACCGTAAGATGTAGTATAGCCAACAACTACAAGAGACCTCTCAATAAAAACTGCACCATAAGCTGCATCCACGCCTGATCCACCATAAACTTTTGTCCATATTGTATCACCATTTGAAGGGTCAAGTTTCATTATCCACGCCTGCACATAATTGCCAAAAGAATAGGTAAAACCAACTACATAGTAATATCCTGAAGAGTCTATTACAACCTGCTTTGCAATATCAAGGCTGTCGCCTCCATACGTTCTTGTCCATATTGTATCACCTGTAGAATCTATTTTAACTATGTAGAAATCTCCACGAACACCATAGGAAGTCGTATAGCCCACAAGGACGTAATTACCATCTTTGTCCACCTTTATATCGTTCCCGATATCGTATCCACCCCCTCCCAGAGCTATATACCCCAGTGAGTCTCCCCCAAGGGACAACTGTTGACTGAGCACATCAGCCAAACCTGCTCCTGTTGAATAGGTATAGCCTGCAGTAAGTAGTACTTCTCTAAACGGATTAAAGGTTATACTGTAAGCCTGCTCATCACCTGAATCCCATCCCCATACACGAGTCCATAGCGTATCACCATTACTATTTAGCCCAAGCAAATATGTATCGAAATTCACACCATCTGTTCCACCTTTTGTACTTCCACATATAACATACCTGTCTGCTCCTGCCGGAGTCACACTCCAGAATATATCTGTCGTATCTGTCCCATATGCCCTTTGCCACATGATCGCCTGGTTATTTCCTGCCCATAGGGCAACCATTGACAGCATTATTACAACAAATACACGTCTCATAAAAACCTCCATTTTGTAATAGTAAGAGGCAATTCTGATGCCACAGATGATAATTTCTGAAAGAGAAGAAGTTGCAAAATAAACAGGGATTCACACAGTGGATGAAGTCACACCTAAATGTCACACCCCAATTTATAACTCTCTGGCACTCAATAGATTGAGGTGTGACACGCTATTTGAGAAACCATGACATGGTCACAGGTTATATAAACAATTTGACCTTTGCCAGGGGTACATGTTCAAAATAATAGTTTTCAATTCTTAGGCCACCGGCAGGCTTAGCCACCTCTTCAGGTGGCTCTTTTTCTATTCTATAGTATTTTTCATATTCTTTTTTGATCTTTTTCTCCGGAATGGCAAAAATAAACACAGGAATTTTGTAATCCTCTGCAATTTCAACCACAACTTTAGAACCTATTTTATTTACAAAGGTTTTTTCAAAAACGGCATCTGAGCCAAGTAATACACAGCCGGTTTTTTTGATAAAGTGTTCCAGCATCATATCCACACCAAGGACAACCTCTATATTTTTTTCTGCAAGTTCTCTGGCAAGCAGGGTACCTTCCATATTGGGTCTTGACTCTGTTATATACACGGTCTTCACGCTTCCTGACGCAAGTATTGCCTCTTTTACCTGTGAGCTTTTGGAATAGGTAAACGCTTTTTCACAACCTTCAAGGTGCTTTAATGCTCTTATAAGAACCCGCTGTCTGTTTCTACTTATATTTTCCATGAAGTCCCGAAGGGAAAGACGTTTGTTTTTAATAACGCTATCGTAAAAAGAATATAATACGGCGAAGGAAGGATAATCCTTTACGATTTTATGAAATACACCCTCTTCCTTTAGTGCTCCACTCTTATATTCATCATATATCTCTTCAAGAATCTCAAGCGAACCCTTTACTCTGTTCTTATCAGGCATTACTCATCATCCAGCTCCTTCTCAAATAACATGCCAAGTGCAAAGAGCTTATCTTCAGAAAAGGCATCTGACATAAGCTGAAAACCAAGCGGAAACCCTTTTTTTGATCTTCTTTTTACAGGAATTGCAATAGCAGGAATGCCTGCGAGATTGGCTATTGTGGTAAAAATATCAAGTAAATATAAAGATACAGGGTCTTTAATTCCTTCTCCAAGCACCGGAGGAAACTCAGGTGCAACAGGAAGTATTATAGCATCCACTTCCTGAAAGGCTCTGGAAAGGTCCTCTTTTATGAGCCTCCTTAACCTTTGAGCTCTTGCATAATATTCGTCATAATAACCACTTGAGAGGGCAAATGTCCCGAGTAAAATCCTTCTTTTTACTTCTTTTCCAAATCCCTCTCCCCTTGTTCTGAAATAAGTGTCAATGAGATCCTCTCCTTTTATTCGCAGTCCATATCTTACTCCATCATATCTTGCAAGGTTACTTGAAGCTTCAGATGTTGAGACTACCTGATATACTACCACTGAATGCTCTGCGTGGGGCAGGGAAATTTCTTTCACTTCAATTCCATACGTTTTATACCTCTCCGCCACACTTAGAACAGAGTTCTTTATTTCTTCTTCCTTGATTTTTTCAAATAAATTGTACGGGATGCCGATTTTGAGATTATGGACATCTATTTCTTTTTTAATATATGGGTCCACAGGATATGATGTGGAATCTTTAGGATCATATCCAGAAATATAGGAGAAAACAACCTCTGCATCTTTCACACTTCTTGTTATTATCCCAATCTGGTCAAGGGATGATGCAAAGGCTACAAGTCCAAATCTTGAAAGTCTTCCATAAGTGGGTTTAAATCCAACAGTACCTGTGTAAAAAGCTGGAAGCCTTACAGATCCTCCGGTGTCTGAACCAAGAGCGTAAAACGCAAATCCAGCAGCAACAGCTGCAGCAGAACCACTGGAAGAACCTCCTGGTACATGACCTGGTACCACTGGATTCTGAGTAGGACCAAAATACGAATACTCCCCTGTGGCACCCATAGCAAATTCATCAAGATTGGCCTTTCCTATTATAACAGCATTATGATGTTTCAACTTTTCTACAACAGTGGCATCGTATGGGGCTTTGTATCCTAAAAGTATCCTTGAGCCACAGGTGAGAGGCAAGCCTTTTACAGAGATATTGTCTTTTATAGCAACAGGCACACCAGAGAGAGGAGAGGTAAGATACTTGGGATAAATAGCATCAAGTTTTTCCGCCTCATT
>JALVLE010000244.1 GCA_027033555.1 Caldifarciminota bacterium
CAACATCTCTGTCCTTTGAAAGAAGTTGATATACTATCCAGGGAATCACTGCCCGCACAGATTGCCTTTCACCAAAGGTATTAAAAGGTCTTGCAATTTTAACAGAAAGGTTAAAAGAAAGGGCAAAACTCCTCGCAATTTCATCTGTGGCTATTTTTGAAGCAGCGTATGGAGACTGTGCATGTTTTGGCGTATTCAACGTAATCGGTACCTCCTGAGGTGTGCCATATACTTCAGAACTTGACACATATACCACATTATTCACATTCAACCTTTTACAGGCTTCAAGCACATTCGCAAGCATTTTCATATTGGATTCAATGGTCTCTATAGCAGCCTTATAAGAATAATTAACAGAAATGCGGGCAGCAAGATGGACTACACTCTCTACTCCATTTACTGCATCCATTGCTTCATCTAAAAATGTAAGGTCTCCGGCAAAGATTTCTATTTTCTCTCTTAGAGAGGATGGAATAAATTTAAGATTGCCAAGTATATCACGCGAATTATAATGCACAAATGCCCTCACATCTTCGCCTCTTTTTACAAGTTCCTCTACAAGATGACTGCCTATAAAGCCAGATGCACCTGTAACAAGGATCATACTTCCTCCCAGAAAACGTTTTCAATGTGGGTTATCTGGCTCCCTTTAATCCCTACAAAATCAAACCTTACATTCAGGCTCTCAAATTCTGGATGCTCCATTAGATAGTATCTTGCGGTCTTTATTATGCGCTTTCTTTTTTTAACAGACACTGTTTCAAGAGGGTCTATCTCACCACCTTCAAGACTTCTTACTTCTACAAAAACTATTGTGTCTTTGTCTTTCGCTATAATGTCTATCTCCCCTGTTTTTCTTGTATAATTTCTATCAAGGATTTTGTACTTTCTTTTCTTCTTGAGGAAATCTTCAGCTATTTTTTCTTTTTCTTTACCCTTTTTTCTTGTGTTCATTTTCTTATATTTTCCATTATCTCATCAAGCATATACCTTGGAGGTTCAACAAGTTCATACTCCCCTATTCCAAAGGTGTCCATAAACTTAAATTTAAGGTTATACCTGTAATAATACCATATAACGTATGGGGGACTATTACTTTCAAAATCATGCCTTTCAACATCATCTGGTGGGCCCAGTGTAACGTAGATTATGCCCATATCACTCAATGCACCTCCGAAAATGCTTCTATAATGCTCTTCAGCATAGCGAAACCTCCTTAAAAAGGTAATATATGCCTCATTCTTTGGTGTTGAGGGGGTTGGATCCCGCCTCTTCCAGAAGGCATCCCAGAGCTTTTTCTTTTTAGAAAGTGGTGCGGTTTCCAGTGAATCAATTTCCTCTCTGGAAAAAATATATCTCACCGCCATTATCATGTATCTCCACTGTTTCTCCGTCCATTTATACCCCACAAGTACTGGTACAATAACCTCTCTTGTATAATCTCTAACTTTTAATACAAATCTGTAATTCCCGGGAGCGAGACCTTTCAGCTCAACAGGGATAAAATTCCAGCCGGCTTTAATATAAACCCTCTGCCTTTTCAATAAGCTGCCAATTTCACTCTGTACAATCAGCCACCCTGAGTCTTCAATTTGCGAATAAACTGTAAGAAAACCGGTAGAGTCAAAGTACCACACAAACCGCACCGCCTCAGTGGGAATAAGGGAGCTTAAAGGGTAAAGATCCTTTTCCTTTTCCTCCTTTTCATACCTTTTAAGCCCTCCAGATGTAAAAAGAGCTGTTTTAAGATAGTATTTTTTTTCTCTTTTCACATGCAGGTTCTCCACAAGTGTATAATACTCTTCATCTGCATCTATTGTATCCTCTCTGTAAAAAGCCGCTTTTATATCACCGCCCGTAGAAACTTCTCCATAAACAATTACTCTCCTTATCTCGGTGGTACCTGCAAGCTCTACCGGAAACTCATTTGCGTTAACCCTGTAAACAAAATAAAATATTGTGCTGTCTTTTTGTGGTATCTGATAAAACCTTATCACTTCGCTGTGAAAAAAGAAAAGCCTGGCCAGAAAAAACAGAATCATCCGGGCAACTTGTCTTTAAATTCCAGCAACCTGGATAATTTTGTCACCGGTTTCAACTTTCCTTTATGCTCACAGCTTCCCTCATTCCAGTTGGCACCGCACACAGGACACAGGCCCTTACAATCAGAATGACACAATGGCTTCATGGGCACAGAAAGAATTATCATGTCTCTTATAAGGGGTGAAAGGTCCACCTCTTCTGTAGCATAGAAGTAAGTGTATATATCATCCTCGCTTAAGCTTTTCTCTTTTTGCAATTTCTCTTCCCCCTCGCGAAACACAAAAAACTCCTTTTCATGATATCTTTTCTCAAAAAGCTCAAGACAACGTGAGCATTGAAGTCTGAGCACATAATCTATTTCTATTTCCACGTTTACGGTGGTTCTGGATTTAATCAGGACAATTTTCGTCTTCACATCTCCTATAAGCTCAAAATCCCTCTCATGCTCCTTTATACCTATCTCCTCGCGCTCTAATACAACAGAAATAACTTTTCTCCCCTGCGGGAGCTCTTTAAGATTTATTTTCATTAAGTATCACCTCTCTACACTTGGGACAGAGACCGTCTTTAATATCCTCTGACCAGATCCAGCACCTTGGGCATTTTTCCCCTCTGGCATGGAAAACCTTTACCTTCACAAGGTCGTCTTCTTCTTCATGCCCTTCATCGGGTTCCATGAAAAGCTCAACCTGTGAGACGATAAAGAACTCAGGAAGGTGCTCTCTGTACTTCTCAAGAAGAGATTTTACATCGTCACCCTTTGCCTCCACATTTACCCTCGCCTCAAGTCTATCATTTATAAGCTTTTTATCTTTTCTTGCGACCTCAATGGCGTGAAGTACCCTGTCCCTTATCTGCATAAGAATTTCAAAGTCCTTCGCTATCTCTTCATTTAAATACTCGTCTTTGTTCTCTGGCCAGAGCTCAAGAAATACAGCATCTTTTTTGTTCTTTTTATTGAAAAATTTATAAGCCTCATAGGCTGTAAACGTGGCGATAGGAGAAATTACCCTTAAAAGTTCATCCAGAATTAAATATATTACTGTCTGGGCACTTCTTCGTCCTCTTGAATCCGCGCCCCATGTATAGAGCCTGTCTTTTGTGTAATCAAGGAAAAAGGAAGAAAGATCCACCACCACAAACCGGTACAATGTATGCAAAACTTTATGAAACTCGTAGTTGTCATAATAATTCTTGATCTTTCTCTTTACTTCTTCCCACCTGTGTAATACATACCTGTCGTGTGGGAAAATATCATTTAACTCAACTTTATCCTTCTCGTAGTCAAAATCATAGAGATTGCCTAACATAAATCTAATGGTATTTCTAATTTTCCTGTAGCTATCAACAATTCTGGCAAGAATTTCCTTTCCCAACCTCATATCCTCAGTGTAATCACCAAAAGAAGCCCACAGCCTCAGGATTTCTGCGCCGTACTTATTTATAATTTCTGAGGGATGGATAACATTACCGAGTGATTTATGCATGGAAAGTCCCTTTTCATCAAGTACCCATCCATGTGTAACAACGATTCTATATGGAGGCCTTCCCCTATAAGCCATACCTATCATCATTGCAGCATTAAAC
>JALVLE010000245.1 GCA_027033555.1 Caldifarciminota bacterium
AGGGGCTCCTTTTCTCAAGCTCCCCCCAGGCTACCTCCTTTTGGGGAGCCCCTTTTATTTTATTCCATACTTTTCCATAAGCCTGTAAAGATGCCTTCTTGATATACCCAATATCCTCGCTGCTTTGCTGACATTCATGTTGGTTTTTTCAAGGACTTTTTTAATGTATTCAGGGTCTCTATAGTGTGGTATGTTTCTGCTTGAGATTTCTTCAGGAAGGTGTTCTGGTTTTATAGTTCCACCTGGGCCTGCAAGTACCACTGCTCTTATAAGGATATTTTCAAGTTCTCTTATATTGCCTGGAAAATCATAATTTGCAAGAAGAGAAAAAGCTTCATGTGATATGCGGTTTTCTCTGCCGTGTTTTTTTAGAAAGTGTTCCACGAGAATCCTCAGATCTTCTTTTCTTTCTCTTAATGGCGGAATATCTATCTGAAACACATTTAAGCGGTAATAAAGGTCTTCTCTGAAGGCGCCTTTCTTGATAAGATCTTTAAGAGGTTTGGATGTAGCACTTATAACGCGTATATCCACGGTTTTACTTTCTGTGGCTCCAAGAGGTTCTATTTCTTTGAACTGGATAAGTCGTAATAATTTTGCCTGTGTTTCTTTAGGAAGTTCTGCAAGCTCATCAAGGAAAAGAGTGCCACCATCGGCCATTTCAATTTTGCCCTTTTTATCCCTGTAGGCTCCGCTGAAAGCTCCCTTTTTGTAGCCAAATAATTCTGCCTCAAATAAATCCTTTGGTATTGTGGCACAGTTGATTACAATGAAAGGCCCATTTTTTCTTTTGCTGTTTTTGTGTATAGCGTGTGCCACAAGCTCTTTTCCCGTTCCACTTTCTCCCAGAAGCATAACAGGTGCGCAGGTGGGAGCAACCTTTACCACAAGCTCAAGTATATCCAGGAAGGCCTTGCTTTCACCGACCATTCCGGCGAAATCGTAGGTGCTAAGTAGCTCTTTAATTTTTTTCTTTATGTCCTTTCGGGTTATATTTGTGGAATATAATGACAGGATAGCATTTATATGGGCTGATAGTTCTCTTGCAAGTTCAAGATGCTCTTCTGTAAATATTCCCTTTACTGACCTGTTTTCCATGTACACTACACCGTGAATCTTATTTCCTTCTTTAACTGGAAAAGCCAGAACTGAGCGTATGTTCATTGAGAGAATACTCGTGTGTACACCCCATGAGGGGTCCTCAATAGCATTTTCAATGATGAGGGGTTCTCCTGTTTTTAATATTTTTTTGATAATAGATAAGGGAAGAGTATCTCTTTCCATATCCATTTTTCCATAGGAAGCTACAACTTCGTAAAAGGAATTCTTTTTGATTTTTGCGACAATAGCCCGTTCTGCTCCTGTAATTTTAACGCTTTGTTTGAGTATGAAGTCAAGTAAGGCCTCTGAGTTGAAATGCTTTAGTTTGTTTGCGAGCTCAATAAAGAAACGATACATTCTGTTTTGAACTACCAGTTTTTTATATGAAGAGAGAATGTTCTTGAGGCGTTCTGTATATTCGTTTTTATCATCTGGAATTATACCGTTTACGTAATCCAGGAAGTCGTAAAGTTCCTGTATATTTACCTCTTCTGTTGTATTTTTGCTTTCATAGAATACCATTTTCACGGGGCCGAGCATTATTATAGCACCATCTTCAATATTCACAGGAGAGGTTACCTCGTTACCGTTGACGAAGGTCCCATACTTTGATCCGAGATCTTTTATCAAATAATGGTCTTTTTGTTTAAATATACACGCATGTTTTTTAGATATATATGAGTTATTTATCACAATATCGCAATCTGCTGCCCTGCCTATTATTGTTTTTTCACCTGTGATCTCAAAAATATGGTTATCTATTTCTATAAAAGCCATGACTTTTTCACTTAATAATTGGGTTGATTTTTATAGCGTCAAGATTTTTTCTTACTCCATACATCTTTTCCTGGAGCCCTTTCTGCTGGTAAATTAAATAAAGGTAGTAATACGTTCTCCATAATTCAATAACTGAAAGCGCACCTATATCTTTTAATATTTCCTTTTCTCCCTTTTTAAGAGTTATGAGTGCCTTATTATTTTCGCCTTTTCTATAGAGATATGAACCATATAGGTCTGGGTACTTTTTAAGAAAAACAGTGTCATTTTTAAAGGCAGTATTGTTTTTGTCTATCATAATTGCATATTGTACGTATCTGACTTCCTGAATAGCCTCAGGGTATCTGGACATTGCAAGTTTTGCATAGTACATGGCTGAATCAGGATTTCCGGTTGAATAAAAAAGTAAGGAAGAAAAATACATAAAAAAGGCGTCATCCTTTTTTACGTAGTCTTTATACATTGAAATCGCTCTTTTTGTGTTCCCTGAGAATGCATAGCTTAACATGGAGTAAAAGTACGCCCACTGGTCATAATTGAGCATATAGGATTTTCTAAAATATTCAGCCGCTTTATTAAATAGGAATTTTTTGAAATATATAAACCCGAGTCTCAACCATGGAGCAGCGAATTCGTTGTCAAGTGCGGCGCTATTTTTAAAATCTTCAATTGCGGCAGTGTACAGGCCTTCTTCGCTTTTTAGTATTCCCCTGTAAAGGTAAAGATAGGCGTATAGAGGGAAGAGATGTTTTTTATATTTAAAATCAAATTTTTCAAGGACTGTATCTATTACGTAGATGGCATCTTTTGTTCTGTTTTGCCTGGAAAAATCAGTAGCAGTTTTAATTTTTTTCAAAATTAGATTTTGTGTATTTATGATGTCTATACAGTTCTCCGGGGGATTTTTATCTTTTAGGAAAACCCCTTCCTTTGTGAGATAAAATATATTACCATTACGGGTAATAATTTTAAACATTCCATTTTCTGTGCTGCCTATAGTATTCACAGGGTCTGAACCTGGGAGTAGAGTATAAAAGAGCACTCCGTGTTCTTCAGAAATCTCTTTGCCAAACCAGGGAGGGGATTGTGCCTGAAAATCTTTTCCATTTAATGCAAAGACAACAGGTTTCATTCCAAGATCATTGTTTACACCGCCAGCTACGATGTCAGGGAACCTGTCATCATTGATATCCAGTGCAACCATGTCAAAAATCCAGCCAGAATTCCAGAAACTGCTGGAAAAAGTATTGCTGGTATTCAAATTTAGTGACTTTAAGAGGTACGGAAACCATTTCCCAGCTCTTGCTCCTATTATAAGTAAATTCTGCTTATTTACAGGTACAAGCAGCCTGTCAATTACAAGTATGCCAGGTTTGTTGTAGATAATTTTTTCGTTTAGTTTATAAACCCATTCAATCTTTCCTGTGTTAGAAAAGCAGTAAATTTTTGCCGTGTCTTTTCCAGGAATACGTTTTCCTTCTGCAGCAGTTTTTAAAAAATGCGTACCCACTATTACCTCTTTTTCCCCATCCCTGTCTATATCGGCAACAATATAAGTAGTAATGTCACTTCCTGTATGTTTTTCAAAGATCAAATTCCCGTTTCTATCAAAGGTTTTAAGTACAGTGCCCTGTATTTTGATGGTGTGTAATTTATTCTTGTTTTCAAGTTTTAGAAATCCAACAAATATAAAAAAGAACAAAAACAAGACCAGAATCGC
>JALVLE010000246.1 GCA_027033555.1 Caldifarciminota bacterium
ACGTTTAAGTACCATATTGGCGGACTTCTTCCAGGCACTTATTACCTTTATTTATGGCCCTATGGCTTATGGTACAATCAGGTATATTCACCAATAGACGTAGAAAGAGTACCTTATCCCATTCCACCCACAGCAACCCCTATCACTGTAAACAACTCTACAGTTTTAGACATAAACTTTGATATAACTGGAATCCACGAGCGCAACATTAATACACTTTCCGCAATCCATATTCCCACACTTCTTAATTCAGATCGCCTTTCCATAAAAGGAACGATGGACATAAACGAGATCCAGATTTACGATCTTTCAGGTAGAAGGGTGCTCAGAAAATACAATAATAACAGGGAAAATCACATGACAATTGAAGTAAAGGGACTCAAAAAAGGAGTGTATTTCATAATACTTAAAAAGGCCAACGGTAATACCATTACCAGGAAAAAATTCATAAAGGTGAAGTGAGCTTACTTTACCGACCTAAAAAGTTAAATTAAAATAAGAACATGAAAGGGATAAAGAATTATCTGTGGCCATTGGCTTTGTTAAGCCCTGCACTCATTCTGCTACTTGTATTTAGATTTTTCCCCATTGCATACGCCTTCTGGCTGAGTTTTCAGGATTGGGGGATAGGTGGATCAAAGGGCTTCATCGGACTCTCCAACTACAAATGGCTACTTCAGGACCCCTTCTTCTGGCAATCTTTCTGGAACACTATAAATTATGCTATTATTGCAGTCCCGCTCAGTATAGTAGTATCTCTATTTATCGCGGCTCTTTTAAACAGGGGACTCAAAGCACTCGGCCTCTACAGAACCATCTACTTTTTGCCGGTTATTACCTCAATGGTAGCTGTATCTATTGTGTGGAAATGGCTTTATGACCCCCAACGGGGAGTTTTTAACTACTTCCTTACACTGGTAGGCTTATCACCTTTAAAATGGCTTGAAGAACCAAGAGGCATTATTGAACTCATTGTAGGGAAAGAACTTCCGTATCTTCTAAAAGGTCCATCTCTTGCACTCGTATCTATAGCATTCATGAGTGTCTGGAAATCAATGGGGTACAACATAGTAATATTTCTTGCAGGTTTAAAGAATATACCCGAAGTTTACTATGAAGCGGCGAAAATTGACGGTGCAGGCCCATGGCAGACTATTAAAAACGTAACATTACCGCTCCTTTCACCAACTACATTTTATGTTGCTATCATGACTACCATAGCTTCCTTGCAGATTTTTGCTCCAATCTGGCTCATGACTGGGCCTCCTCCGGGAGGCCCTCTTGGCAGGACTTCCGTGGTGATATACTATCTTTATCAAAAAGGTTATGAGGAGTATCAAGTGGGTTATGGTACTGCTATAGCCTTTGTTTTCTTCCTGTTTGTTCTTGCTATCACCATTTTCCAGAAGACTGTGCTTGAAAAGAAGGTGTATTATGAAGTTTAAGAAAATCGTAGAAAAGACGATTATATATATCATAGTAACGGCAGGTGCCATTTTTTCCCTTCTGCCTTTTCTCTGGATGATCTCAACGTCATTCAAAACCCCCAGAGAGGCAATTCAAATTCCACCTACATGGATACCAAAGGAATTCACCCTTGATGCCTACAAAATGGTCTGGACCAAAATAGCTTTCCCTCGTTACATATATGTTTCCTTTGTAGTCGCCCTATTCACCCTCATAGGTGTGGTTTTAACCGCTCTTCTTGCAGCCTATGCCTTTTCCTGGTTTAAATTCAAAGGACGTGAAACAATTTTTATGTCCCTACTTGCTTTAATGATGGTACCTGTACCTGTTTATGTTATACCGCTATTTATCCTTGTACAATATCTTGGATGGATTGATACCTATTATGCATTAATTGTGCCATGGGCAGTAAACATTTTTGCCATTTTTCTTTTGCGACAGCATATGCGAGGCATACCAAAAGATCTGTATGAAGCTGCAGTTATTGATGGGTGTGGAAGACTCTGCTTTTTATTCCGGATAATCCTTCCCCTCATAAAGCCTGCTGTGGTAACTATTTCTATTTTTAACGTTATAAGCTCCTGGAACGCATTTATGTGGCCACTTATGGTTGTAAATAGCAATAAAATGCGTCCAATTCAGGTTGGGCTTGCCTATTTTTCCCAGGG
This sequence comes from Caldifarciminota bacterium, assembly GCA_027033555.1. Taxonomy (GTDB): domain Bacteria; phylum Hydrothermota; class Hydrothermia; order UBA1063; family CAJXJZ01; genus CAJXJZ01. The sequence continues at coordinate 2,136 of JALVLE010000246.1, forward strand.
AGAAAGCACCAACTACCCTGCTCTGATGGCAGCCTCATTCATAGCGATATTACCACTCGTGATACTATTTTTCCTTGCCCAGAAACAAATAGTGGCAAGTTATGCAAAAAGTGGACTTAAAGGCTGATCAAGGAGGCTTTCAATGATAATTAAAGAAGACATCATTTTCAAACGCTCCAAAAAGGGAAAACGTGCTTTCAATTTGCCGGAACAAGAGGACAATTCCGCTTTATTTGAAAAATTCAGTGATGAAATCAAGGATTTTGTGTCAGAAGAAGAACCTAAACTTCCAGAACTCTCCGAAGTTGATGTGATACGCCACTTTATCAGACTCTCAAATATGAATTATAATGTTGACCTGGGATTTTACCCGCTCGGCTCATGTACAATGAAGTATAATCCCAAAATAAATGAGGTGGTTGCAGCGCTTCCTGGCTTCAGACACATTCACCCTCTGCAACCTGACCATACCGTTCAGGGCGCATTGAGACTGATGTATGAGCTCTCACAGTTTCTTGCTGAAATAAGCGGAATGGACTCTGTTACCTTAGAACCTGCTGCAGGAGCACACGGGGAGCTCACAGGTATTAAAATAATCAAGAAATATCATGAAACCAGGGGAGAGAAAAGAAAATACATTCTCGTTCCGGATTCTGCACACGGAACAAATCCTGCCTCCACCACACTTGCCGGTTATATTGCAAAAACCATAAAATCCAATAACCTTGGTATGATTGATATAAAGGAGCTTGAGAAAAATCTCAACGAAGAAGTAGCAGGTCTAATGGTTACCAACCCCAATACATTGGGAATATTTGAAAGGGAAATCAAAGAAATTGCTGAGCTCGTCCACAAAGTCGGAGGGCTTATGTACATGGATGGTGCGAACCTAAACGCACTTCTGGGATACATCCGACCCGGAGACATTGGATTTGATGTAATACATTTCAACCTTCACAAAACCTTTTCAACACCTCATGGAGGAGGAGGACCGGGAAGTGGACCGGTAGGTGTAAAAGCATTTTTAAAGGATTTTCTTCCTGGATTACTGATAGAAAAAATAAACGAACATTATATAAGAAAAGAAACTGGCAAAAATTCAATAGGTAAAGTTCTTGCATTCTTCGGGCATTTTGCAGTAATGGTAAAAGCCTACACATATATAAGAATGATTGGAAAAGAGCATATTAAATCTGTATCAGAGAACGCTGTTTTGAATGCAAACTACCTTAAACAGCTTTTAAAAGAAGCAGGATATGAGATACCCTATGATTCAATTCCCATGCACGAATTTGTAGCCACCGGCGCCCCTATCAAAAAGAAATATGGCATCAGAACGCTGGATATTGCCAAAAGACTGCTTGATTACGGCGTACATGCTCCCACCATTTATTTCCCTCTTATAGTCTCAGAGGCTTTAATGATTGAGCCTACTGAAACGGAAAATATTGAGACACTTGAATATTTTGCGCAGGTGATGAAGAAAATACTTGACGAGGCTGCCACAAATCCGGAAATAGTAAAAACAGCACCTCATAATACTCCAGTAAAGCGCCTTAATGATGTATATGCTGTAAAGAATCTAAAAGTAAAATATGAAGAATCTGAGGAGTGAAATGAAAGAAGAAATACTGAAAAAAATTGAAAACAGGGACATTCAAATAGCTATAGTGGGATTGGGTTATGTGGGATTACCTCTTGCTGTTGAGTTTGCAAAAGCAGGCGTAAAAGTAAAGGGGTATGATATAGACGATAAAAAGACAGAAAAAATAAATAAAGGTGTCTCTTATGTAAAAGATGTTTCATCAGAAGACCTTGCGCCTCTGATACAAGAAGGACTTCTCACAGCCACAACAGACAGCTCTGTATTAAATCAGGTAGATGGAATAATTATAGCTGTACCTACTCCCCTCTCAAAGACCAAAGATCCGGATTTAAGCTATGTCATCAGGGCAGCTCATGATGTAAAAAGGAATCTCAAACGAGGCCACATAATCTCTTTTGAAAGTACAACATACCCGGGCACCACAGACGAGATTATATTACCATTACTTGAAGAGACGGGACTCAGGGTGGGTAAAGATTTCTACCTTGCCTTTTCTCCGGAAAGAATAGATCCCGGGAATAAAAAATACACAGTTAAAAACACCCCAAAACTTGTTGGAGGAGTTGAGCCAGATTCCACAGAGGTTGTCTCCGCGCTCTATTCCCTTGCACTTTTAAAAGTTGTACCTGTTTCCTCATCAAGAGTGGCTGAAGCCGCAAAGCTGCTTGAAAATACATTTAGAAGTATTAACATAGGACTCGCCAACGAGATGGCTATAATGTGCAATATTTTGGGAATAGATGTGTGGGAAGTGATAGAAGCAGCTGCAACAAAGCCTTTTGGTTTTATGAAATTCTATCCAGGCCCTGGAATTGGAGGTCATTGTATCCCAATAGATCCCATATATCTTTCGTGGAAACTCAAAACCTTTAACTACACAGCACGTTTCATTGAAACAGCTACTGACATAAACTCAAATATGCCACGATACGTAGTAAGCAGAATACAGGATGCACTAAATGAAAAAGAGCAAAGTTTAAAGGGTTCAAGAATCCTCGTGCTTGGAATAGCATACAAAAGAGACATTGACGATGTAAGAGAATCCCCCATACTTGATATAATAGACCTTCTTGAACAGAAAGGTGCACATGTGGAGTACTACGATCCACATGTTCCATGGGTGGAGATAAGTGGCAAGCTAATGGAATCTGTCAAAAAACCAAAGTATCGGGATTATCACATAGTGGTACTGGGGACAGATCACTCCGCATTTGATTATAATAAAATCTATCTGGAGGCTCCTTATATTTTTGACACGAGAAATGCCTTCAAAAATAACGGAGTAGAAGATAAAGAACAAAAAATCGTTACGCTTTAAATGGTACAAGCTCTTTTTTTAATACTTATTACATATAGGGTTCCTGGGAATTTTTCTTCGTTTGCAAAAAATATAGCAAATGATGTTCAGGTAAAATCCAAAAATGTGATTGAACCCTCCTCTCTATCTAAAACAAATCACGCTGACACTCTCCTTTCACCAATAGAATCGCTATTTATACACATTACCGGTAAAAAAAACTTAAAGCAGGTAGGATATGAAGTATTCAAAGTTTACGGAGGGGACTATGTAAATACTCAGAATCTTTCCCCAGATTACACACTTGGACCGGGTGATGAAATAACCATTTACGTTTCCGGAAGCATTGAAAATACCTTCACCTCTGTAGTTGACAAACGTGGCACAATTTTTGTCCCAGGCCTGGGGCCGGTAAAAATAGCTGGCATGAGTATAAAGAACGCAGAACACTTTCTCAATCAACTTGCCAACAGGAAATGGAGTAATGTAAAAATCTTTATTTCACCCGGTAGAATAAGAGGAATAAAAGTTTATCTTACAGGAGAAGTACAACATCCTGGAGCATATGTATTGAAAGCAAAAAGCACAGTGCTGGATTTACTCTTTATTGCCAAAGGACTATTGAAAACTGGTACCCTGCGAGATATTGTGATAGTACATGAGAATGGAAGCAAAACCTCCATAGACCTTTATCCATTTATATTTGGGGGCAAGCCACAGGACGTAGAGCTAAAAGACGGAGATGTTGTAGTCGTGCAACCTATAAAAAAAGTAGTAGCAATAGAGGGGGCTGTTTATAAACCCGGAATATATGAAATTAAAAATACCACTTCACTCGCTCAGCTTGCAAAATGGGCAGGGATAATGCCAATTAATCAAAAAAGGGCTATATTGAGGAGAATAGAATATGACAGTGTGAGAATATTTGATATCTCCCACGATCAATGGAAGACTTTCCTCCTTAAAGATGGAGACTATGTAACGATACCTGTATCAAAGTATATTAAAAAAGGATATATTTATATTGGAGGGAACATAAAGAAACCTGGCTATTACACATACAAACCAGAACTTACTCTAAAAAAAGCCATTTATAACGCCGGTGGTTTCTTATACACACCTTACAGAGAGGCTATTATAGTTCGCCACAAAAAGTTAAGCACAATGAGCATCAGAGTAATGCTTGCTTTTTCAGACACTTTTAAACTTCAGGACAAAGACTCCATTCTCCTCTTTAGAGAGGATATCCTGGATAAAAAAGAACCGGTAAGTATCAGAGGATACGTGGAGCATCCTGGGACATTCAAATGGCACAAAGACCTCTCATTGAAAAGCCTTATATTACTTGCAAAACCGAGGGCAGAAGCATCGCTGGATCACATTATTGTCTTCAAAAGGCATGAGAAACAGACAAAAGTCATCTTAAAACAGCAGATGACCTCTTTTTTTCTTGACCCTGGAGATGTGGTGTATGTTCCACCTGATACCTTTAAAACCTCATTTATAACTGTATATGCAGGGGGGGCGGTAAAATACCCTGGTTTGTATACCCTTCCAGCTGGCAGTAATGTAAGCTATTTGTTGAATTTATCAGGTGGTTTTAGAGAAAATGCTTATCCTGCTGGAATATATATAAAAAGAAAAATACAGAGCCAGCATATGTACGAGAAACTTTCTGAATTCAACTTGTACATTCTTGATTCCTCAGCAAGATACCTGCCTGACAGCCTGTATTCACTTTTAAAATCAAGAATTCTGAATAAATTACCTGCTACTCTTAGCACTTTACTCAAAAACGGAGACTCTCTCTTTGTCCCCACCAGAACTTCCTTTATTTACATTGCCGGTGCCACAGTACAACCCCATTCTTTACCTTATGAAAAAGGGCTAAAACTAAAGGACGTTATCAAAAAAGTTCCTCTTCTGGAGGTGGCTGATAAGAAAAATGCATTTGCCGTTAGCATCAACGGCAAAATCCACAGGGACAAATTGTCTCCGGGAGATATTGTTTACATTCCATTCAAAAAACCAAAACAGTCCTCCGGGCTCAAAAACCTGTCTTACCTATCTGGTCTAATTTACCAGTTTCTTGCAACCCTCTTTATCATTTATCAGCTTAAAAAATGATTAAGAAAAAAACGCTAAAAATTCTTCTTATAGGGTTTATTCTCTTTGAAGCAGGCGTAACTCTCTATACTCTTTCTCTCCCGAAAGAGTATCTTTCCACCTCTACTCTTCTTGCACCAGAGTCGGAAAGTCCGGGGGTCGTATTAAACACTCCATATGGCCAGCTTCAGAATCCAGAGCTTTCCAATGCTGCAATCTCTTCACAGGCCATACTCGCTCTCCTTAAAAGCAGAAGGCTCGCAAAAAGGGTAATAGAAAAATTTAACCTGTCGCAAATCTTCAATACCACTAATTCTACACAGCTATTTAAAAAATATTTTAAAAACTTGCTAATAGATTACGATGCTGATCGTGGTACTATAGTTGTAGGTTTTATCACAACAAACCCATTATTGTCAAAGAATATAGTAGAATTTATGATAAGCCAGCTGGATTCTCTCAATTCAGAACTAAAACTCACATCAAGAAAGCCTGTTGTAAAGGTAATTGATTTTCCATATCTCCCCAAGCGCAAATACAGGCCTCATCTATCATATAATCTTATTACTGGAGCATTTATATATCTGGCAATTGTTCTGGCCATTTTTTCTGTAAAAGAGATATTAAAAGGCATAAAAATTGAATGAAAAGACCCTTTATTATCACCACTTTAACAAGTGTGGCTATCTTAATTTTAAACATTGGAACGGGCATTATCACAGCCAGAGCCCTTGGGCCTTCCGGGAAAGGAATCCTGCGTACACTCATAATCTGGCCTACTATATTTTCTCAAATAGCTATACTGGGTGCAAATGAGGCCTATATATATTTAAAAAACAATAAACTCCCCCCAAAAGAACTTCTAAGCTCCGTCTTTTTTACTGTACTTTTCTCATCCATTATATCTGGGATTTTAACTTTTATAATAATTTATGTTGCAGTGGGCAAAAAATATACCTATAGCCCTGTGATTCCTCTTCTTTCCATGTTGTATCTTCCTGTTGCAAATATTGTGCAAACAGCACTGTCAATCATGCAGGAGGAATTAAACTTTTTAAAATACAATATGCTGCGTTTTCTGCTCCCTGTTATATATCTTTTACTCCTTTTTATCAACTACAATCATCTCACTCCTGAAAAATGTTTTACTTATCTTATTATGGCGAACCTTCTTCTACTCGTTTTCTCGTTTAACACTTTCAAAAATGTCTCACTTTCCAGTGTCCAAAGGCCAATAATAAGAAGGATAATGAACTTTGGTATTAAAACACAGCTAACCAATATCATGAGCTCTTTCTCACAACAAACCGATCAGGCAATACTTTCATTAATTGCACCATCATCTTCCCTTGGGATATATTCTGTCGCAGCTTCCATTTCAAAAATAGGGTTTCTTGCACCCAATGCGGCACAAATTGTCCTGTATCCACTCTTATCCAAAGGCAAAATCACAGCATGGAAAAAATACTTTTTTTATCTTTCTCTTTTGAATGGATTTTTATTGGCTTTTCTATTTATCAGTATCAGACCTTTAATAATTCTCCTTTACGGAAGAGCATTTGCACCTGCTGCTGACCTATCCCTCATTTTATTTCTTACTGCCTTTCCTGTATCCCTTATAAATGTGTGTGCTGCCTATTTTAAAGCCAAAGGCAAGCCATTCACAACAACAAAAGCACAATTTATCATATTCCTGAGCATTTTAATTCTTGCACCCTTAAGCTATCGCATAATGCAACTTAAAGGAATGGCTATTGCAATATTAGTAAGCTATATAGTTGGAGCCCTTTATTATATTTTTGCATTTAAAAACAGAGAGCACACAAAATGCATCAAAACACTGGACTGTTCTGGACAGTAGCCATACTCTCTACAATTTTAATGATTTTTTATATCATTAAAGATAGACCCAGAATAGAGTCTCCCATCGTTTTTTCCTTTATTTTATATTTTACTTATTTTGTTGTAAGTCCCATTCTCAACTTGACCTTGAAAATCCATCAGATACCCCTGCATAACATTTATGATTACTATGCAAAAACAGAGGCTATCTTTTTAATTGGACTTATTTTCTTTATAGCAGGCTATAGAATTTCTTTAGAAAGGAGAAAAAAACTGATAAGGATAATTCCAGCCTCACCCTTCCTAAAAACCCTAATAATAAATGCCTTTTTATGGGAAGCTATTGGCATAATAGGATACTACATATGGACAAAACAACTGGGTGTGTCCGTCTTTGTTATAAACCCGCTAAAACTGAGTAACTTTTATCTCAAACTCGGTGAAACCTCCCGAAAAGCTACAGGATACCTCGCTCTCTGCCTTCTCTTTCTTATACCAGCTACCTTAATGTTAACTGAACTTATAATTCGTAAAGCATATAGATGGCTCTCTTTTAGTTTTATATTTTTCAATTTTGCTCTATTTCTTACAAGAGGTGTAAGATATATACTTCTTATTGGAGGAGGGAGCCTGTTATTTTACTATATAAAACGAAAAGGTGTGAGAGTAAAAAGGTCTTATGTGATTCTTTCACTCATATTCTTTCTCATATTGTTTGCTCTGATAGCCTACCTAAGAGGTGCACCATCATTAAAAAAACTCACCTTCAATACAGAATTCATTCTCGCCTTTGTCATATCCTCTGTCTCCCTGTTTGAGCCCATGGCATCTTTTACCTATTACTTTTCACAAAACCATCCCCATCTTCTCGGAGAAAGCTTTCTTTACACATTTATTCTCCCCATACCAAGATTACTATGGCCACACAAACCATACCCTCAGTATCTTAAAATTCTATGGGAAATAACTGGTGGTAGGTACTTTGGATATGCTGTTCCCAATATAGGGGAATACTACGCCAACTTTGGCATTGGAGGCGTTGTTGTATTCATGTTCATCCTTGGTTTTTTATTTGGAATAATATACAATATTTACAAAACAGACGAAAGAAATGTTTTCGTGCTGATGGGTTATTCTATATTTTATTTTTTCATATTTCAAATAATCTCACGTGGGTACTTTCCCCAGATATTTGTCCAATTTTTATATCTATTCATTCCCATTTTATCCCTTTACACAACCCATTAT
>JALVLE010000247.1 GCA_027033555.1 Caldifarciminota bacterium
TTTTGGGGGTGACCATCACTCCCTCTCTTGCAAGCTCATAGAGTCTCTTTCCTTTGATTCTTATGGCAGAATATGCAGGCGGTGTCTGCTCTATCTCTCCGGTGAACTCTTTGAATACCTCTTTTATTGTTTCCTCATTCAGCTCCGGCACTTCTTTCCTCATAAGTATTTCTCCATCTGCATCAAGTGTATCTGTAAGGACTCCCAGCTTGATACTACCAGTATATTCTTTTTCAAGGTCTGTGATGTATTCAAGTAACCGTGTTGCTCTTCCCACTCCAATAATGAGCACACCTGTTGCACCAGGGTCAAGATTCCCTGAGTGCCCTATTTTTCGGGATTTGATAAATTTCTTGAGGTGTCTTATTACATCGTAAGAGGAAATGCCAGCAGGTTTATCTATATTGTAAAATCCTTCCATATCTCCGCCGGGTAAAAGAAAAGTTCTGGTACATATCTTATCTCAAGCTGTTTAGCCAGTCTTGTCCGAATAAATCCTCTTGCCTTTCCAAAGGCCTTTACAGCTTCCTCATAGTTTTCACCGGCATCAAAAAATATCTTTGCTCTTGATAGGTCCTCTGCCACTTCCACGCGTACAATGCTAACCCTTCGCAGCCTTTTATCTTTAATTTCAAACTCAAGAATTTCCGCGACTATTTCCTGTATTAGACTTCCCAGTCTTTCTGATCTTGCATACGGTTTCATAGTGAATAAATTATAAAAGAGAAAGGCCGTCTTTGAAAGTGTTAATAATTTTCACAGATAGTTTAGTTTCTTCTACTACTGGAAGTTAATTTGCGTGGGTTTATGGATTGGTCTATTTCTTTCTGAATTTAAAGCCTTCCGGAAAGATCTCTTTTAGTGTTGTTTTATAAATTTCTCCATTTTCCTCAAGGATTATCTCCAGTTCATCCGCAAATTCGTATAGAACCTGACGACATGCACCGCAGGGAAATGTTTTTTTTCGGGCAGAAGATACAATTGCTATTTTAACAAATTCCTTTTCGCCTTCAGATACCGCTTTAAAGACAGCTACTCGCTCTGCACACACAGTAAGTCCATAGGAAGAGTTTTCTACATTGCAACCTGTATATACCTTTCCACTCTTTGCCAGGATAGCTGCTCCTACTCTAAAGCCAGAGTAAGGAGCATATGCATTTCCCATTGCTTTTTGGGCAAGTTTAATAAGCTCTTTATCAGATATGCTCATTTTCTTCACCTTTTTGGGGAGGTTTTTGTAGCTTTTCTATTTTTTCTTTGAGTTCTCTTTCGCCTTTTTTCCATGTGTTGCCAAATATACTGTAAAATCTGTGATAAACGCCTGGCGTTATCCATCCATATTTCACAATATTTGCCCCTCCCGGAAATGCTTTATAGATTATAAGGAGTATTGCACCAGCTATGAAGAAACCCTCCACAAAGCCGAGTATGCCCCCAAGTAGCGTATCAAAAAATCCAAGCATAAGCAGTTTTATAAGCTTTGCAAGAGCATCTCCTAAAAGAGTAATGATTGAATAGATGAGCAGGAAAGTTATGAAAAAGGCGAGTATATAAGCCAGAAATTGTGACTGGACGTATGGCATAATATAATACACGAGGTTTTTGGTATATAGCACTGCGACATATAGGCTTATAAAAAGTCCAATTGTAGAGAATACTTCTCTTATAAAGCCCCTCTGCAATCCACGTGCAATGAAGGCAAGGATAATAAGCAGTGTCAAAAGGTCAAGCCCGCTCAATCTTCACCTCCCCGGTATCAAGGTCAAGTAATGCGAAAGTAGCCTCTCCTGTAAGATATCCGCAGGCTTCTCCTGGATTTATAATTATTGTTTTTCCCGTATTTTTTATCTCTTTTTTATGTGTATGGCCATAAAGAATGAAGTCCACTTTATCTGCTAATAGGTCTATGAAGATAGGCTTATGCATGATTGCTATTTTTTTACCATCAAGTTCAATAACTGAAGGGTCTTCGTGGTATTCATAACTATATCTTTCAGTCTTTTTGAGTGTAAAGAGAAGCTCTCCGTCATTATTTCCTCTGACAAGGATTAACCTCCCTGAATAGGTATCATTTATCCAATCCAGAACAAAGGGAGAAATAAGGTCACCAAGGTGTATTACTGTTTTGATACCCTGTTCTTGCATATATGAAAATATTGCCTTTACTTTTGCTTTATTGTCATGGGTATCTGAAACTATGCCTATTCTCATAACTACCCTCCTGAATATATTGCCAGAAGTAAGGGAATCATTAATATTTTTGTAATCTTTGAAAGAAGCAGTAAGTCTTCTTTTGTTCTCTTCAGTATAAGGATTGCTGCAAGGAGAGGCGTAGCGCAAAAGGCCACGGATAAGTAAAGGTACCACCTTCCATATATATTCCCGATAAATGGAATAAATAAGAAGGGAATAAAGAATACGGAGAGGATAATGAGAAGTGCATTAGTAAGTGCAGGTCCCAATACCATTGGGATAGAGGTTATTCCTGATTGTTTATCTCCTTCAATATCTGCCCAATCTTTTATTATTTCCCTTATTAAATTGTAATAAAACGCGATTAGTGCAGGTGGAATAGCGTATTTTATGGAGTTTACAAGAACGCCACTTATTATAAAAACCATCCCAAGGATAAAGGAGACTGTAAGATTTGAGAGAAGAACATAGCGTTTTAAAGAGGTATTGTAGAGGTAAACCAGAATTGCAAGGAAGAGGACGAGCAAAAATATTCTCATTCCATCTATCAGGGAGAATAGCAGTGAAAAAAATAGGGAAACAAATGCTATTTTTTTCGCTTCGCTTTCTTTTACAGTGCCAGCCACAAGTGGTCTGTTTTTTTTATTCTTCATGTCGTTTTCTACATCCACAATGTCATTATGGACATTTGCAAATATATCCAGGAAAAACATAGAAAATCCAAGCACAAGCGTTTTGATAAAAGGAACATAACCGCCTGAAGCCGCTTTTACACCCACAAAGACAACAAGAAGGGCTATAAAAGCGTTATGAATCCGGATGAGTTTAAGTAGTTCCTTTATTCTGTCGTTCATTTTGAGAGTATATCTTTTAGATCCAGTATTGTGGGTTGATCTGCAACTACCACTTTTATTTTATCAGAAAGCTTGCTGATATAAAGGTATTTTAAATATTTTGGATTCTGGTTCAGGGCTTTGGAGACAATCTCAATTTTTTTTGCCTCTCCTTCTGCTTCAATTTTCTTCCTTTCCGCCTCTTTTTTCTCTTTTAAGAGGACATAGTTCATACGTTCTGCCTCTTGCTGTGCAATTTGTTTCTCTTCTATGGCTTTTGCAAATCCAGGTGTGAAATGGACATCCCTGAGCACCACTCCATCAACAATAAACCCATCAGGTTCAAGTCTTTTTTTGATTTTTTCTTCAATTTCCTGCTGTATCATTTTTCTTTTGGCCGAATAAACGTCCATAACACTGTATTCTGATATTACAAGTCTCACTATGGACCTTATAGTGGGGCGTACAATTTTTTCAGCGTAATCCGGACCTATGTTTCTGTGTACATAAATGAGTTTATCGGGGTTTACCCTGTACCAGGTTGTAAGATCAATACCAACCTGCAGGCCTTCACTTGTTGGAGCCCATAGACTGTCATCTATATTTGCCTTTCTGCCTTCCCCTTTCCTTGATGTCATGGTGTATTCCTGTCTTCTCAGGTCGTAGATGTAGGTATTGTAAATAAAAGGGGGTACAAGGGTTATACCTTCTCTTGCTACGCTGAACTTTTTTGTTATTATGTTGAATTTCACCATTGCGTGCCCAACAGGAACATATCTTATACTAACTGCTATAATTCCAATAAAGAGCAGCAATAGAACAAGTGCAGCCAGCTTATAGTATGGAATACTGAGTTTTCGCACTGTCCTGACCTCGCCTCCTTTTTCCACCACCACATACTTCTGTACGCTTTTCTGGAAAATATAAATGACAAGGGCAAGAACAATAATAAATATGAGAATTCCCATCTTTTCCTCCTTTATATAATGTTCAAAAAATCCGTGTTTTCAATGAACTTTTTTGCTTTCATAATATCGTCCTGATAAATTCTGTCATTTTCAAAATCAGCAATATAAGCTGTAGAAAGGTGAGTTTCAAATATGTGTCTCAGTTTCGGGGAAAGATTATTTATCCCTCTAATTCTTATAGCAGAAATGGCTATAAGTAACTCTATGGCAAGTGTATTCAGCGTATTTTCGTATATATCCCTTAGCTTCAAAGCACTATTCATTGATTGTGATACGCTATCTTCTTGGTCTCCTGAAGTGGGTATAGAATGGACTGAAGCCGGGCTGGCCAGTATACGATTTTGTGCCACCAGTGAGGCCTGGGTGACCTGCAACATCATGAGTCCGGAGTTTACTCCCGGGTTTTTTATAAGGAAGGCAGGAAGACCGGAAGAAAGTTCAGGAGTAAGAAGCCTAAAACTCCTTCTATCAGAAATAGAGGAAAGAGTTGTAAGGGCTATGGCAATAATATCCCCCGCGAAAGCTGGATATTGTCCATGAAAATTACCGTTGGAAATTATATCTCCGTTTTCAAAAACTACTGGATTATCTGTGGTAGAATTAATTTCAACTTCCATTATCTTTCTGGCAAATTCAAGCAGGTCAAGTACTGCACCATGAACTTGAGGCACACATCTTATTGAGTATGCATCCTGAACCTTTTCTCTTTTTTTAAATACTGGGGAATCAGCCACAAGCTTACGCATGTAATCCGCCACCTTTCGCTGTCCTTCATGGGGACGAATATTTGAAATCCGCTCATCCAGTTCTTCCCAAACTCCCTGTTGGGCGATAAAAACCACGGAGGAGATAAAGTTAGCGGCATAAAGGAGATTTAAAGATTTCTTCAACAAAAGACTAATAATTGCACTTGATGCCTGGGTACCGTTGATTAAAGCCAGCCCTTCTTTTGCTTTGAGTCGTAGTGGCAAAACTCCTTTTTCATCAAGCACATCTTTGCATAATATTTTTTTATTGTCTTCAAGACACCAGCCTTCACCAATTAGAGCAAGTGCGATGTGGGCAAGAGGGGCAAGGTCTCCACTGGCCCCAACTGAGCCCTTTTCCGGCACATATGGAACGATGTTCTTATTCAAAAACTCTGCAAGTTTTTCAATCACAACCGGTCGCACGCCTGAATATCCTTTTATGAGTGTATTTACGCGAAGCAGCATAGCTGCACGTACACATTCAGGAGAGAGGGGCCTCCCAACTCCCACTGCATGGCTATAAAGGATATTGACCTGGAGTTTTTCTACTTTTTCTTTGGGAATCTTAATCTCTGAAAGTTTCCCAACGCCTGTATTTATCCCATATATAGGTTTTTCACCGCTTGCTTTTTCTTCTACAATATGGCGTGTTTTTTCTACAAATGATAGGGCATTTCCATCAAGGACAACCGCTTCTTTATTAACAGAAATTCTGAAAATATCGTCAAGTGTTAAACTATTCCCATCAACCCGTATCATGGCAATCCTTTGTGTTCTATTTTATTGTTAACCGTACGAATAATCAAACCTGAAATTTATAATTCGCGATGAGTTGTTTATAATTCTATCATGCTTGTTGGAATAACAGTAAAAGAGAACGAGAAGGATTTTTACATCACCAAAAAGTTGCCGGAACTTGTTATTAAAAGAGGGGCTTTTCCCCTTATGCTTCCGGGGTATAATGAGGAAAAGTATATAGAAAAAATATCCAGAGTGCTTAAAGGGCTCATACTTTCAGGAGGTGGGGATGTGGATCCTGCTCTATATGCGCAAAAAAACACCCACTCAAAAGGTATCATCAGAAAAAGGGATGAGTTTGAAATAAAACTTTTAAGAAAGTTCTATGAGCAAGATAAGCCTGTTTTAGCAATTTGCAGGGGAATGCAGGTTTTGAATGTTGCTTTTGGTGGCACTCTTATTCAACATATTGAAGGTCATTATCAAAAAGAAGGACAAGAGGTGTTAACACACGACATTTTTATTCGTAAAGGCACAAAGCTGTACGCTATAATCAGGAAAGAGAAGATAAAGGTAAACAGTTTCCATCATCAGGCAATAAAAGATATTGCACCTTTATTTATTGTAACTGCAGTCTCTTCCGATGGTATCGTTGAGGCAATTGAACACAGCTCTAAAAAATTTTTTATAGGTGTGCAATTTCATCCCGAATATATGCATGATAAAGAACCCTTTAAAAGTTTATTTGATGCCTTTATTGAAGCTTTAAAATAAACTTCTTCCTCCCTTTTTGTATATAAATCCCTCTTTTTAAAAGTACACCTTTTGGAATGCGTCTTCCGAGGAGATCAAAAAGTACTTCTTTTTCTACTTTTTGCCTTTTATTATAAAATACTAACCTGCGGTTTTCATTTATTTTTAATGGTGTGATGAGCCATCTTGTCAAATTGAGAAAAAGTATGGAGTCTGTGGCTTCTCCCCAGCCATTGTATATATTAGAGTTTCCCGGTCGTGCAGTGCCATCATCACATGGGGATGAATCACCTATGGCGGCCACCTTACCGTTTCCATATTTTGATATTACACACATTCCATATGAGGTTGACGGATAATAAACGACCACTCTTACGTTGCTGTTATAGGCTGTATTGGTCCGCATTACATCCCCTGAATGGAATGCAAGAGAAACAACATCTCCTTCAGGGCCATGTAAAATATCGTGCAGATCAGAGCTATTATTTAGAGTATAGGAGGTTGCAGAGACGTTATTGTAACTTTCTCCAAGCACCTGAAAATGGAAACCAAAGTATTCTTCTGTTCCAAATTTGTTCCATATTCTCGGTGAATCCCATCCGTTATTGTTTCTGTCTGAGGCATAGTGATCAGCCACTACAAAAAGCCCACCCCCGTTGTAAACAAATTCAAGAATTGCATCTTTTTCCTGTGGAGTAAAAGTGTCTTGCGGTTCTACCACAATGAAAACGTCGTAATTTGAGAGGTCAAAGGGGTTTGTGCTTTGTCCATATGTAATAGGATAACCGTGGAGAGTGTGTACTGTATCATTATATTGCGTTTTTAATTGATACCCCCAGGAAGAAATAGCGCCATTCCAGTCAGTGGGTGAAAGAGGATGTGCTGGTATTGGGTATGGCCAATCATCGTCAATTACCCAGTCTGCATTTCCTGCATCTTCCTCTTTTGTATAATCAAAGAGGATTTTTGCTCCCTTTACAGATTGAAAAAGCAGCAAAGTGATGAATACAAATTTTTTCATAGTATCATTATTATAAAGGATAAGGAACGCCATAAAAAACCCTACCTGTGCGCACCAAATGTAAGAAATATATTGCAAGTTATTGAAAATACAGAAAATAGGTTTTATAATTAACCCACTATAACAGGGAGGATGTAGCATGCCAGTTCCAAAGAGGAAGAGTTCCAGGATGAGGTCAAGAAAAAGAAGAACCCATTATAAATTTAAGGTGGTTCAATACATTAAGTGTCCAAACTGTGGAGCGCCAGTTCAACCTCACAGGGTTTGTAAAAACTGCGGGTATTATGCAGGCAAACCAGTAATAGTAGTTAAAGCTGCCCAATGATTGATCTTGAAGCCCTTTTAAAGGAAGCAAGAAGTAAAGAGGTCTCAGACGTACATTTAAAGGTGGGGCGGGAACCCGTTTTCAGAATTCATGGGGGATTATATCCGCAGGAAAAGTACGGAATTATAACCAAGCAGGATATGGAGTTTATTATTGAGTCCATGATAACACCTGAGCAAGAGGAGCGGTTAAAGAAAGAGCTCAGCATAGATGTTGCATTTGTAATAGAGGGAGTAGGGAGGCACAGGGTAAATATCTATAGACAGAAGGGGGAATGGGCTATTGCCATAAGGTTAATCCCTGCTTTTATCAAAAGTATAACAGAGTTAAATCTTCCCCGTGTGCTTGAAAAACTTGCGCTTTCAAGAAGAGGGCTGATTCTTGTTACAGGTGTTGCGGGTTCTGGTAAATCCACCACTCTTGCTGCAATACTATCACATATTAATAAAAACCGGACATGTACCATAATTACCATTGAAGACCCCATTGAATATGAGCTTGAGGATGAAAAGGCGTATATTGTTCAGAGAGAAGTGGGGATTGATACTCAGAGTTTTGCACATGGCCTCAAGGAGGCTTTAAGGCAGGACCCCAATGTAATAATGGTAGGTGAGATAAGAGACCTTGAAACTGCCCAGACAGCTCTTCTTGCAGCAGAGACCGGCCATCTTGTTTTCTCTACATTGCACACACTTGACGCAAGAGAAACCATTAACCGGTTTATCTCAATTTTCCCATCCCATCAACAGGATCAAATTCGTCTTCAGCTTGCGGCTGTGCTCAGGGCGACCATTGCCCAGAGACTTGTGCCAAGAAGTGATATTCCAGGACTCGTTCCTGCCGTTGAAATAATGGTTAACACAGCAAGAATCGCCGAAATGATTAAAGATCCATCAAGAACCCACGAAATACAGGATGCAATTGCAGATGGGTTTATCCCCTACGGTATGCAGACTGTAGATCAGTCACTCTTTTACCTGTGGAAAAAAGAGGTGATTTCCAAGGAAACAGCCCTTGAGTATGCAACTCAAAGGGAAACACTTGAGCTCCGTATGAGGGGCATTTCAAGTGGAGAGGAGGGGAGAAACTGGGAACTCTTTGAGAGAAGAGCTTTGAGGGAATTAAGAGAAAAGAAGAAACAGGAGGGTAGAAATGGCTAAAATAGATGAAGTAATGAATGAGTTTGTGGAGCAGGTAGATGAAATAGTATTTTCTACCATAGTGTCAATGGATGATGCAACACCGGTTACCGGATATTCTACAGACGAATCAATTGATATTACAATACCTGTGGCTTTTATGACAGAGGTGGCAAGAAAGGGCATGATGGCTACGGAAAACTCAAATTTTGGTAAAACAGAGGACATGCTTATTACCACAGACACAAATTTTATAGTGATGAGAATGATACCAGATACAAATTATATGCATTGTGTGGTACTTACAAAACAGGGGAACTGGGGAATCGCGAAGGTTCTTATGTCAAAGTTTGCAAAGAAATTTAAAGAAGTGTTGCCTTGATTGCTTGAAGACACGAATAAAATAAATTATAATTATTACACTAACAGTGCGCCGCTAGCTCAACTGGTAGAGCAACGGACTCTTAATCCGTGGGCTGGGGGTTCGAGTCCTCCGCGGCGCATTTTTTATTTTTAGCATGTCTTTTTTACTCTCCTTCCTTATCTCAGGAGCATTCTGGTTAAATTCATCTTCCATAAATCTTTACATGTATCTGGAGGCAATTGGAGCCAGGCAAAGGGTATATTCTCCCACTTTACAAATAGCTTCTTTTGAATTACCAACAAGTCCATCAGGTAAATTAAGGTCTCTGGATAGACTCTTTATCCCTGTGGCAAAAGGAAAAACATATAAGACAAAAATAACAAAAATACCAGACTACGGTGACAATGAGTTCATTTTTCATGTGTTGGGAGTGGATAAGCTTCATAAAGGTGGTTATTATGGACAGGGCATTACTATTGGTGTGTTTGATACCGGTTTTGATTCAACCCATCCTGCTATTCTGCCCATATTTCGTGAAGGGCGTGTTATTGCGGCTTATGATTTCAATTCTGGGGACCACCTCCTATTTAACAATGAGAGCTTGCAAATTTCAGATTCTTTGATTTACATAAATCGTGTGGTATTAAGAGACAGTTTTCTTATTTTGTCATTTGCTCCAGTAAGTCGCCTTGCCTTAAATGACAATGCCTACAGTCTTATGATTGTAGCCCCTCATTTTAGAACCATAATCTCACAAAACGAGAGGGCTATAGAACCTGATGCTGTTTTAAAGAGTGATACACTTTTTGTAGTCGCAGAAGTTGTGGATAGAGGAATCTTTCAAATAAAGTTATTTAAGGTATCAAAAGAAGGAAGAATAGATGAGAAGCTCCTTACACGGAGTATATCGCATAAATTTTATCCATCTATCTGGCGGGTAAAAGACACTGTACTTGTGTCTTTTATTGATGAAGATGTAGGTGTACGTAGAATAACCCTTGTGGATACCCAGATAGTGAAGGATGATACCTTTTTTATAAAAGGCTTTTTAACCTATCACAGGATGGTGGGAGGTTACCTCGTATATACTACCCCGGATACTGTATATC
>JALVLE010000248.1 GCA_027033555.1 Caldifarciminota bacterium
CTTCCTGGGGTGTAGAGGTGGCAAAGGAATATATAGAGGAGCACTTTGGCGAAGAGTATGTAGCAATAAAGACCTTTTCAAAAAGTGAAGGTGCCCATGAGTGTATAAGACCAACAAAGCCGTGGAACACTGAAGAGATTAAGGAGATTAAAGAATCATGGGGTAGATTCTCAGAAATAGGGGACAGGCATCTAAAACTCTATGATCTTATTTTCAGACGTTTTATTGCATCCCAGATGAGGTCCCCTTTAGTACTTTCCGCTACGTTAAAATTGACTATTGAAGAGACAGATTTTGCCACAGAAGTAAGCTGTGTACTTGATATTATCCGGCATGGGTATGATCTTATAATGCCCATTGAGACGTGCAGGTTAAGGGGTGATGAGGGTAAAATTGAGGTAAAAAAGGCATTTTTAAGAAAAATACCTGAAGTAATGCCATATACTCAGGGAGAACTTGTTGATGAAATGCGAAAAAGGGGTATAGGAAGGCCGTCCACTTATGCAAAAATTATAGACACGCTTTTGAAAAGAAAATATGTAGTTGAAATAAAAGGCAGGCTCTATTCTACAAAAAAGGGAGAGCGGGTTTACAATACCCTCACAGAGTACTTTGGAGAACTTGTAAGCGAGTCTCTTACGCGCGAAATAGAGGCTCTTCAGGATAAAGTTGAAAGCGGAGAGGAAAGTTATGAGAGGGTGCTTCTTCGTATAAAAAAGTGGCTGTATGACATAGAAAAGACCCCCATGGCTTAGGATACAGTTATTAAAATGGCGCCAATTACCATTAAAATAGCCCCCAAAAGTCTTGGTTTTATGTGCCTTTCATTAAACATAGCATACCCATAAATTACCGAAAATACACCTGAGAGGCGTTTTAGACCTATCATATAGCTTACAAAGGCGGTTTTTATTGCAAGCATGTGGAAAAGAATCATCATGCCATAAAATGCGCCTGATAGTACAACCGACAGGGTCACTTTTGCCCTTTTAAAGGATGAAATGCCAGAGGGCAGTGTGGCAATACTCATCACAATTGTGTAATAGATGCTGAAGAAAAATGGATTTGAGTACAGGACAAGTTTCTTGCCGATTATTGAGGTTAAGCTGTATAAAAAGGCAACTATTATTATCAGTCTTGTTCCTTTCTCGGTGAAAATTGCCTTTACAGGTTCTAAAATTCCTTTTTCTTTCAGGTTAATGTTCATTACGTAAGAGCCAATAACTATAAAAAGAATACCTAAAGTTGCAGATGGGGCCGGTTTTTCGCCAAGTAATATATAACCTGTAAACAGAAGGAAAAAGGGTGTGAGGGACAAAAAGGGCAGGCACAGGGAAATGGGGGAGGTTTTTATGGCTTTAAGGTAAATGTATATTGCACTTATTTCAAGGGGCAGCCAGAAAAGGTGGAGATAGAAAAATTTTGTGGAAAGGTGTGGAATGTGGGTGAAGAAAAGGAAGGGAAGGACAAAAGGGATTGAAAACACAAACCTGCTCCAGAGGAGAAATAGATGTGGTACATGTTCTTCACTTAACGCTTTTTTACTGAATGCATCAGACGTTGCCCAGCCAAGCGCCGAGAGTAATGAGTACAAAATCCACATTTCAGGTATTATTTACTTCTTTTACCATTAAAAGAGCATTTTCCCCGTCCGAATAATAACCTTCAATTTTTCGGAGCACAGAGAAACCATGCTTTTTGTACAGAGAAATTGCAGGAAGGTTGTTTTCCCGCACTTCAAGAACAAGAAGTGGAATATTCTTATTTTTTGCTATCTCTTCTGCTTTCTGAAGTAGAAGGGTTCCGATACCCTGCCTTCGCATGTCTTTTCTCACAGCAATATTAACTATGTGAATTCCCTCATCAAATATGTGAAGAAAAATGTATCCTCCCACCTTTTCGTCAACTTCAGCAACATAGGATATGCCTATTTCCTCTGGCAGGTTGAGTTCATATAAAAAACCTTCCATTCTCCAGGGCTCTTTGAAGGATTCTTTTTCTATTTCAAGAATTTTTTTCAGGTCAGACTTTTTTGCCCTTCTCAGATTTACGGACATACGGTGCCTGAACATAGAGGGGTTCAATATCCTCTATATCTTCAATTTTTTCATTGCCCTCTATATATTTTTCGTATGCTATTATACCCACAAGATGTGGCAAAATTGCGTCTTCTTTTATTATGAGCGGGTATTTTTGTTCTATCTCATTGAGATTCAAAATTACAGGTTCTTTTTGTGGCCTGTTGTTTTCAAATCTCTGATAAAATACCTTATCCCCTTTTAATCTGAAGCATATTTCAGCGTCTTTGAGATTGAATTCTCTGTGTATGACTTCCATTGTTGGAACAGTAAGCAAAGGTATCTCAAGGGAATATGCAAGTGCTCTTGCATATGAAATGCCAGCCCTGAGTCCTGTAAAAAATCCCGGTCCCTTTGAAATGGCAATAAAGGAGAGGTCTTTTAGTGTCAAATTTGCAAATGAAAGTGCTTTTTCAACAAATAGTGGTAGTTCCTCAACATGATGGAATGGTTTGTGATTGATGAGAGATAAGATGGGCTCTTTGCCTTTCAGTATGGCTATGCCTGAATAGGGTGAAGATGTTTCAAGCGCGAGTATCTTCATTTTTTAAAAAACATTCTTATTGCTACAAACATCAGAAAAACGGCAAATAGTTTTCTGAGTGAAGGGTCGTTCAGTTTATTGGCAACCCAGGCGCCTATGTATCCACCTAAAAATAGACCTGCCCCTATCATAAGGCCTAATTTTACGTCTGCATTGCCGTTTTTGTAGTACTCAATTGTTGCAAGAAGCCCAACAGGCAACAGTAGTGCAACTAAAGATGTGCCCTGTGCCTTGTGCTGTGTCATTCCAAAGAAAAAGACGAGCAATGGTATTATTACTGTTCCCCCACCTATGCCGAAAAGACCGGCAAAAATACCTGCTACAATGCCTACTATTATACCGACTAATACGTCCATCAATGTTTAAAATGGCGAATGCCGGTTAAAACCATAGTAATACCGGCTTTCTTTGCAGCTTCTATTACCTCCGGATCTCTTATGGAACCACCTGGCTGTATTATGGCTATTATGCCGTATCTTGCGGCAAGTTCTATGGAATCAGGAAATGGGAAAAAGCCATCTGATGCCAGTACCGCACCTTCTGCTTCAGTCCCTGCCTGTCTTAATGCCAGTGAAACCGATTTCACCCGGCTCATCTGCCCTGCTCCAATGCCAAGCGTCCGTTTATCCCTTGCCACAACAATTCCGTTGGATTTTACATATTTGACAACAGTGAAAGCAAATTCTAAGTCTTCCATTATAACGGAGTCTATTTTTTTCCCCTCGGGCACTATTTTTATATGTTCAGTGCTGGGTAAGGTTACATCGTCATGTTCCTGAACAAGGTATCTGTCAAATGCATCCTTTATTTCAAATCTCGTTTTATTGAGCCCGGGAGCTCGTACTATTCTGCGATTTTTCTTAATCTTTAGTTTTAAAATAGCATCTTCTGTGTAATGAGGGGCAATTATGACTTCATAAAATCTTTCATTTAACATTCTTGCAAGCTCTTCGTCAACAGTATCATTAAAAGCAACAATGCCACCAAAGGCAGCCTGTGAATCTGTAGAGAGAGCGTTTGTATAGGCTTCAATGAGAGAAAAATCTACGCTCACGCCCGTTGGATTGGTGTGTTTTACTATTACGCACGCAGGATCTTTAAATTCCTTTGCAAGCTGATATGCTGAGTACATGTCAACAATGTTATTGTAGGAAAGCTCTTTCCCTAACAGTAACTCAAAAGGCATTTTATGTTCGCTATCAGAGTGTCGGTACATTGCAGCTTTTTGGTGAGGGTTCTCTCCATAACGGAGATTTTGCTCTTTTTCAAGTGGAAGAATCATAAATTTGGGAAAAGGATTTCTTGTTTCAAGGAAAGCCTGGAGATGTTCTGATATAAGGGCATCATATAGAGCTGTTCTCTGAAAGGCCTTTATTGCAAGTTTTTTTCTTCGCTCTATGGAGACAGAACCTTCTCTTTCCAGCTCCCTTGTTATAAGTTCATAATCCTCCGGATCAGTTATAACCACCACGTCTTTGAAATTTTTAGCAGCTGCCCTTACAAGTGACGGTCCACCTATGTCTATGTACTCAAGAAGCCTTGTAAGGTCTTTTATTTCTTTCTTCTTCTTTTCAAAAGGATAAAAGTTTACAACAACGATTTCAATCCGTGGAATCCCGTACTTTTCAAGGGTTTCCGTATCCTCTTTTACCCATGAACGTGCAAGTATGCCTCCAAATATATATGGATGAAGTGTTTTTACTCTTCCTTCAAGAATTTCGGGAAAATGGGTTATGTCAATCACTTCTGTGCATTTTATACCATTGTCTTTTAAAAATGTGGCTGTTCTTCCAGTGGCTATCAGGTGGTACCCCAGTTGGTTTAGTTTCTTTGCAAATGGCAACAGGCCTGTTTTGTCCCAGGTGGATAATAGAGCATACTTTTTCATCAGTACCTCTCCACAGGATATCTCCAGTCCTTGTCAAGGCACATTCTTGAAAGCCTCGTTATGGTGGGAGTTTTTCTTTTATGTTCAGACATTTTAACTCTTCTGAAAATATCCTCAATCGCTTCTTCATCTATACCAAGGTATTCAGAGGCCTCTTTTACGGAGAATTCAAGTTCCACAAGAGTATAAAGGATTTTGTCTATTTCCTGATAGGTATGCCCCAGTTCTTCTTCATCGGTTTGACCTTTCCAGAGTCCGGCTGTTGGTTTTTTCTTAACAATTTCTGTGGGTATTCCTACATACTCTGCAAGTTGCCATACCTGTGTCTTGTACAGGTCTGCTATTGGGTAAATATCTGCTGCTAAATCTCCGTATTTGGTTCCATAACCAAGCAAAAGTTCGGTTTTATTTGTGGTTCCTATGACTATGCGATTTTCTAAATTGGCGTGAAGATAGTTTATTATCATGCGTATTTTTGGCTTCACATTTGCAAGGGCGAGTTTAACCTCTTTCTTGGATAGTTCTTTTTCTGGAAAAATATCAAAAAACCAGTCAATGGCTCCGTTAATGGGGATGATTTTATGTGGTATTCTGAATTCTGTAACTATTTTTTTTGCATGTTGTGTATCCTGCTCGGGTGAAACTCCCTCTTCAGGCATAATAAGTGCAAGGATGTTTTCCCCAAGAGCCTCTTTTGCGAGCACAGCAACCAGCGAGGAATCAATACCTCCGGAAAGTGCTACTACTCCTCCTTTTGCATTTATTTTGTCAATCCGTGCTTTTATAGAATTCACTATAATTCTCCGGTAAAGCTCCAGTTCATCTTTTCTGAGCTTAATGTCAATCATTTTTGCATCTCCTTGTACGCTTTGAGCAATTCCTCAAGCACTTCTATACGGGTCTCTCTGAGTCTTATGTCTCTTCTTCTGAGTACACGGGAAAGATCAAGATTTACCTCTGCTACCAGAAATTGTGGGTCAAGAAGTGTTGCTTTATGGGTAAGATTTCCCGCGGCATCAAAAACCATGCTACCTCCCCAATATGTGACACCATCCTGAATTCCTGCCTGATTAACCATCACCATAGGCAGAATATTGTCGTAAATCCGTGCCTTTAGAAAGGCTTCCCATATCTCTGGCTTTCCCCTGTCAAATGGAGAAGCTGAAAGAACAAAAATGATTTCTGCGCCGCGAAATGCAAGGATCCTGGCAGGTTCAGGGAACCATACATCTTCGCAAATAAGTATTCCTGTTTTCCCCCATGGAGTATCAAATACCTTAACCGTAGAACCGGGGGCAAAGTATCGCTTTTCATCAAATAGGCGGTAGTTTACAAGTTGTACTTTTCTGTGAATACCAAGTATCTTTCCTTTCCCTATAATGGCAGCGGCGTTGTAGAAAAATCCACGCTCATCTCTGTCCACAAATCCAATCACAAGATGAGGCTTTATCTTTTCACTTATCTCAATAAGCTCTTTCACAAGTTGGAGGTTCTCATTTACCTTGTCAAGATAAATATCGCCTGATCCGAACCCCAACGTTGAAAGCTCAGGGAACACTATTACATCTACCTTCTTTTCTTCCCCTTTTTCAACAACCTCCAGAATACGTTCCCTGTTGCCCTGAATGTCTCCAAGCCTTGTAATAATCTGACCTATGCCTATAGAGATCTTGCGCATAAAAATAGTTTAATGGATTTCAAATGTTGCTCAAACATTTATTTTAAAAAGCTTTTTTGTGTTGTTAAGGGTGATTTCAGCAAGTGTTTCCGTGGACATGTTTTTTATCTCCGCAATAGCAAGCAGAGTATGGATGATAAAAGAGGGCTCATTCCTTTTTCCTCTTTCAGGCAAAGGTGCAAGATATGGAGAATCTGTTTCTATTAACATTTTAGAAGGCGATACATATAGTGCTGCTTCCCGAATTTTCTCCGCATTTCTGTATGTGATGATGCCAGAGAAAGATATGTAAAAGCCTCGTTTTAACACCTCTTCCGCTTCGGCTTTTCCACCGGTAAAGCAGTGAAAAACTCCCTGTAACTCAGGAAATTTATCAAGTATCTGGAAAATATCAGAAAACGCTTCTCTTACATGAAGGATGACCGGAAGCTCATATTTTATTGCAAGTTCAAATTGTTTTTGTAAAATGTATTTTTGTTCATCTATTACGTCCCTGTCGTAGTAATAATCCAGACCTATTTCTCCAATTGCCACATATTTTTGGGTAGCAAGTTCATGCTCAAGCAATTGGTAGTCAAATTTTTCTGTGTCATGTGGGTGAAAACCAGCAGCAGGGAAAATATAGTCAGGATAATCAAGGTGTAGTTTTAAGGCCCTGTGGGCAGAATTTATATCTTCTGATGGAACTATTATCAGCCTTATCTGCGAATCTTTTGCTCTTTTTATAACCTCTTCTCTGTCTTTATTAAATTTTTTATCGTAGATATGAGCGTGAGAATCTGCAATATTCACTTTTTCTTATCTTCGTTTTTAAGAAATTTAGGACCTTCGTGCTGAGAGAGGCCGGATTTGGTCATACTGCAGGTGCCGTCAAATATAACGCCATCATTTACTATAAGTCCCTTACAGGTCACATCACCCTGAAACCGTGCGCCAGTTTCAAATTCAATCTTTTCATCCACTTTTATAGTGCCTTTAAGGTTTCCTCCTATTACTGCATTCTTAGTCCTCAGTTCCCCGTCAAAAAAGCCGCTTTTTCCCAGGACGAATGTGCCGTTTACGACAACTTTCCCTTTAAGCCTTCCATCCAGTCTCATGCTTCCCCTTACTGTTAGGTTACCCTCTATTTCTGCTCCAGGACCAATTATGGTGTCCATTCTGTCCTCTTTAAAGTCTTTCTGTGCCATGATTTACCTCCTCTCTATAAATAACCCCTTTTTTATCCTCAATTTTTTTTCATTTGTTTTTACTGTAAGAACCACAATATAAAGTCCACTTGCAGGCAAATTACCAAACATATCCCTGCCATCCCAGAAAATTGAGTTAAATCCAGCAGGATATGTGTTTTCATGTGTTTTATATATGAGTGTTCCTGCAATAGAATAGATGGATACCTGTACCCTTGCTGGTTTTTCAATTTCAAAGGTGATATATACTCCTCCCTCTCCTCTTAAAGGGTTTGGATAAAGGAGCACTTTACTGATTCTCTGAGCGGACTCTTCAGCATATATTTTGAAGGTGATCTGATTACGATTTTGAGCATTATCATAAGCTACAAAGGATGCTTCGTATTCTCCTTCATTTTCCAGGGTTAGTTTATATGTAAGTGATCCCTCTGTGGAAGAGTTTTCGCTGTACCTGAAATATGAAGTGAGGTCGTAAGTGGTATTATCCAGAACAAGGTAAATACCCTTTTCATCCCCTGTTCCTACAAGATTAATTCCATGCGGGTCTTTCAGGGTGGCCTTCAAGGAGAAAGTTAGAGGAGTGTTGACAATTTCACCAGGTGTTACAACTTTATCTCCTACATTAAGGAGAATATCCGGCCCTTTTAAATCTCCTGTTACATTGCCGCGTCTTAGCTCATAGTGGCCGGTTGCTTCTTTTAAAATTCCATCATACGATTTTAGTGAATTTATATAAATTGTCCCCGTGTCTGCGGAGAGGGGAAGGAAAAATTTAAATGTGGTTGTATCCTTTTCTTTTCTAAGGCTTCCCCTATAAAGCATTGGAGTGGACTCATGGTACCGGAGTACGTAGTGATTGGGGTACGTATAATAGGTTTTCACCCCAGGTACACCCACGATGGATACAAGATATGTACCTTTGTCAGTGCCGGAGACAGGAATACTGGATAGTTCTCCTGTGTAAAGGGTATCATCCTGATTCCCGAAAGAGATGGTGCTGTCGTAAAGAGGATAATAGAAAAATACACTTGGGTCCCCTAAGAGGAAATAAGATGGGTCTCTGCCTGAAAGGGAAACTTCACCCAGGGGATGAACCTTCCCATTGAGGGCAAACCCAAAAATCCTCCTGCCAGTTACCCCATTAGTAAAGGCAAAAGTGGCATTTGGTGAAGCGATAACCCCCAGTACCCCATGTGGATTTAAAATCCAGTCTTCCGCGATAATTCTTGGTGGTTCAAGCCTTGCAAAAGCTCCAAATTTGCATGTAAGTATAACGCATAGGGGTGGTTTTCCATGGGTATTAATCAGGTTCACGTCGTTTATTGTAAAAAGCATTTCATGTGTCATCTGAACAGGATTGCTATGTCCGTAAAATCCCATAATAAGCGCTCCTCTGTTCATTTCATTAATCAAAGCAGCTTTAGCAAGCCTTCCGCGCTCTTCAGGATTTTGAGCGCTTCCAAAATCTGTTTCATATACTATAACTTTTTCTGCATTTTGAGGAGTATAGCCAGTGAAAAGTGCTTCTGCCTGTGGAATATGCCAGGAAGCCTCGCTATCCCCTCCATAAGGTCCTCTCTCATCGTCAGAAACAAGCAGGATTCGCTGACGATAGGGGGAAGCTGCTGTTTGTTTTTCATAAGCAATTATCTTATTAAAATAAGCTGCTACTTCATTTTCAGTCCTTGCTGTTACCCTGCCATAAAAAATGTCAGGGAAATTGTCTCCATTCATGTCGGTGTAAAATGTTTCGTTGGCTTCAGCATATACGTTAATATCAGCAGTCTCAAATGGCTCATAAGGTGGCACAATATTTCCTTCTCTGGATTCTATACCTCTGTAATCATATGTGCCGTCACCAACGACTAAAAGAAATTTAAGACGTGGTTCCCCATTCTGTATGGAGGCATTATACACATGATAAACAAAATTCCTTATTGCCACAGGGTCATGCAGGCCATAACCAAAATCCCTGTAAATATCCTCACAGGTAACCACTTTGATATTGCCTGATCCTCTCATCCACAGGCTATCTTTTAAAATGGGAAAGTTAGCTTCCCTGTAGGTTTTGTATCTCCAGAGAGCAGGTTCAAGAGATTTTCCTGTAATTATAAGCATATCAGTGTTTGAAAAATTTTCCCTATATAGCCTGCCAGCCTGTGGCTCAAGTATTATCTCTGGTGTGTAAAATTCTCTTGCAACAAAGTACCTTGAGAGCCCTGTGGCAGTATCATGGGCAAAATATATATTTCCGGAAGAGCGTGTTGAAAGAAGGTAAGGTGATAAGGGATTTGTTATATTGAAAACTGTGGCATCTTTATCCCCTACAGGGAAGACAAAGTTGCCATTCCCCCTTATAAAAAACTCTTTATTCTGGGTACTTTGTGTTGTTGTCTGATAAATTACATCATAGTAATCAAGATATATCTGGTCTCCATAAGAGTCATCCTCGCCTTCTATTCTCTGTATTTTCACAGTAAAATGGTTGGTTCCGTTTTGAAGCGGAAAAGGAGAGATTGTTCTCTCAATAATAAAATATCCGCCAGGTGAAAAGGTGTCCAGAACTGCCGAAGACGAAATTATGACCTTTCTTCTTATCCCTTCTCCACCAACGAGTCTTATCCTGAGAATACCTTCAGGTCCTACTACATCGTTGAGCACGAAGTTGAAGGAGGTCTCTCCAGATGAATTCCCCTGAAAACGGATTATTGCCTCACCTTCCCATAATAGACCTTTCCAGGCTATATTGGTGATATCCCTCTCGTGATGGTAAAAACCCGTTGCAGTGTTAATTGTGTCCCCATTGT
>JALVLE010000249.1 GCA_027033555.1 Caldifarciminota bacterium
AGGTAGGAGTAGGGGCTTCTGGAAAAATTAAATCCAAACCTTTTAGAAATAGAATTAGAAGAAGAATAAGGGAACTTTTTAGATTAAACTGGGGAAAATTGCCTGACTATCATATATTTATGGTTGGGCGGAGTTCTGCTGCGGAGGTAGAATGGGAAAAACTGGAAAAGGATTTTCTAAACCTGATAGAAAAAATGAAACAATCTTAGAGAAGGGATTAATAGGTGGCATAGTATTTTATCAGAAGGCCATTTCTCCGTATTTGCCTCATACCTGTAGATATTATCCAACCTGCTCCGAATATTCTAAAGAGGCAATTAAAAAGTATGGAGCCTTTAAGGGACTTTTTAAATCTATATGGAGAATTTTAAGATGTAATCCCTTTTCAAAGGGAGGATATGATCCTGTGAGGTGAGAGATGGAGGACAATAGGCATTTTACAAAGAACCTGTTTATTAGCTTTTTAATAGTTTTTATATTTATGGTTTTCTGGCAGATGTATGTTGGAAAGAATGTGAATAGAACTCGCTCTGGTGGCAGTGATACCATGCAGGTATATGAAGGTAGAAATGAAGTGTCACCGAAGGTGAGAAGAAATGCTTTTTTGAAAGAGACAGACAGTTTAACTGCTATTGATACGCTCTGGAACACTGAGCTTGCTGCGCTTCATTCGGCAGAGTTTGATGTTAAAATTGCAAAACTTGGAACGTATTATGATGTGTATTTGAAAAAGTATAAAACGCATCTTCTGGATACGAGTTTTGTGAGGTTTTTCTTCACAGGGTATGAGGGTTATACGTCAAAAGATTCTGTGATTTCTGTAAAAAATGGCACGAGAGTGGTTTTTGTGTCCCGTGATACGCTGAAAATAAAGAGTTTTACTTATAAACCAGATAGCTATCTGGTAGATTTTGCGTATGAAAATAGAGAAGATAGCAGTGTCTCTGTTGAGTTTTACGGTGATCTTTATCTTAATCCTCATAGCATAAAAGAAGAGAAAAGACTCTATGAATTTGTGGTTAAAACTAACAAAAATTATAAAAAATTTTCAGTAAATAAACTTCTAAAAAAGCAGAGAGCATACGAATATCCTCTGAAAGATATTGAGTTTGTTGGACTTAAAAACAAATATTTCATGTTTGTTGTGGTTAATAATAATCATGAAGATGGTAGATTGATTTTTGGTATAAAGTCGGGGAAGCCCTATTTTAAAATTACAGAAAATAAGAATAATGCCCATTTCCTTGTGTATCATGGCCCCATTGAATATTTTCTTTTGAAAAAGATAGGTTATGGTCTCTTTGCTAACTACGATTTTGGTGGTGCTCTTATTGCTCCATTCTCCATGGCAATGTTGTATATCTTTAAGTTCCTCCATTCATTTGTGCCTAACTGGGGTTGGACAATCGTTTTATTTGCGTTGCTTATGAAAATTGTATTCTTCCCTCTTACTTATAAGGGTTTGGCTTCTATGAGAAAGATGCAAAGGCTAAAACCAGAAATAGATAAATTGCAAAAAATATATAAAAACGACCCGCAAAAACTACAGAAAGAGATGATGGAGCTTTATAAAAAACATGGGGTGAACCCTTTTTCGGGTTGTATTACTCTTGTTATACAGTTACCTATTTTCTGGGCACTGTATAGAATATTAAGGATGACAATAGATTTAAGAGGGGCTGAATTTATCTGGTGGATAAAAGACTTGTCGGCTAAAGACCCTTATTATATATTGCCCATTTTAATGGGAATAACGAGTATTGTTCAGGCAAAACTTCAGCAAACCGGAACTCAAGATGGACAGGCAAAGCTTTTTACATATTTTATGCCTGTTTTCCTTGTAATTATATTTATTTCGTTGCCATCGGGCATTGTTCTATATTGGTTTGCATATAATTTGTTTAGTGTTTTTGAAACACTTTTAATTAAGAGACTGGAGGTGTCATAATGGACGAGGTTCGCAGATTCTATGATGTAGAAGGTAAAACGGTGGAGGAAGCTATAGAAAAGGCGCAAAAGGCCCTGGACATGGTGGGCAGGCCCTTAAGATATGTGGTGATGTCAGATGGTACAGGGAACCGCCCAGCCATGATAAGGGTCTTTTTGAACCTTGAGGAGGTTGAACTGATTGAAAACCTTATAAATGAATTCTTCAGCAAGTTAGGTGTAAAACCCAAAATTCACATGATACCAAGGCAGAAAAGGTACTATGTGAATATTGTTACAAGGAAATATGATTCTGTGCTTATAGGGAGAAATGGAGAAACTCTTAAAGAGCTTGATTACCTGTTAAGCATATTGGTACGCAGAAAAAAACCAGACCTGCATCTTACTGTTGATGTCAATGGTTATCGGGAAAGGAGAAAAAGGTTCCTGATTAACAAAACCATTGCAATTGCGCGGCAGGTACGTGAGACTGGAAGGGAAATGAGTCTTGATCCACTTTCTGAATATGAGCTAAGGATTGTGAAAGATGCTCTTAAAAAAGAGAAAGGTGTTGTGTTGCGGGCTGTTGGTAAAGAACCAAACATAACATATGTTATTGCACCCCGTAATTAGTTTTGGACATTGAAAGATACTATATGCGCTCTGGCCACTCCCCCTGGAAGGGGAGCTATAGCCATTGTGAGAGTCTCTGGCCCCAGAGCTCTGGAGTTATATAAAAAAATTACAAAATCCTCCAGTCTCCCGCAGCATCGCGTTTTTAGTTTGAAAAACCTGTATGATACAGAGGGCAGGGTTATAGATAGAGGACTTGTTGTTTTTTTTAAATCACCCTACTCCTATACAGGTGAAGACATGCTGGAATTCCATGTGCATGGAGGTAGCATTGTCTCCTCTTTGCTTATGAAGACCCTTTTGATGCATGGAGCAAGGATGGCTGAGCCTGGCGAGTTTACAAAAAGAGCCTTTTTAAACGGGAAAATGGACCTGCTTCAGGCAGAGGCTGTAAATGAGATGATAAGTGCTAAAACCGAACTCCAGTACAGAAAAGCACTTTCTAAATTAAAAGGGAAGTTAAGCAGAGAGCTTGAGCCGGTTCTGGAGCTTATAAGGAGAATACTCATGGAGATTGAGGCCCGTATTGAGTTTGAGGAGGATACAGGACCTCTTGATAGGGCAAAAATAGGAATGTATTTTAAGGAGCTTGAGGAAAAAATACGGGAGATAACAGAGAGGGCGGAGAGGGGGAGATTTATACAGAATGGAATAAAGGTGGTTATTTATGGGAAGACAAATGTGGGTAAATCTACCCTGTTTAACAGAATACTGGGAGAAGAGAGAGCAATTGTGACTCCTTTTGAGGGAACTACAAGGGACATATTGCATGAGGAACTGGATATTGCAGGTATCCCTGTGAAGTTTATTGACACAGCTGGAATAAGAGATACAGAAGACCCGGTGGAAAAGATAGGAATAGAGCGGACTAAAAGGGCTCTGGAAGATGCTGATGTGATAATTTATGTGAGAGAGGCTGACAAAAAGAGGGAATTTTTAAATGTTGATAAGCCCGTTATATATGTTTTGAATAAAATAGACCTTATAAAAGGATCACTTGCAGGCGTTCTTAAGGAGGATGAGATACCTGTATCTGCCCTTACAGGAGAAGGTATTGATAAGCTGATTGATAGGTTGCAAAAAGAAATAAAAGAAAGGTTCTATCATGAGAATGCAATTATTTTAAAGGCGAGAGAACTTGCTATTTTAGAAGACGTTAAGAAAGAGATACATGATGCAAGAAAACTTTTTGAAGAAGAAATTGAAGAACTTGAACTTGTGAGCTTTCATTTGAACGAGGCTTACAGGAAACACAAAGAATTGCTTGGATTTGGTGAGCTACCTGAAGAGGTTTTAAACAGCATATTTGAGAATTTTTGTATTGGAAAATGATGTTAGGGTTTTATTTTTTGCTCAAGATACCTGCCTTTCACCTCCTGTCCTACAAATAGGTAATCTTTTATTAAATACCTGCTCCTTAAAAGTACAAATTGTGGAATCCCCCTTAACATCATTCCTTCAAATGGAGATATGTCGCTTACCGAGTAATAAGGTGGCTCCACTTTCTTTTTGTGTTTCGGGTCTATGATTACAATATCTGCATCATTTCCCTCTTTTATCTCACCTTTTCCCTCAAGTCCGAATATTCTTGCAGGTTTATAAGACATTAGCCTTGGAATGATATTAATGGGAAGTCTTTTTTCTACTAACTTTGTGAAGATTGAAGGCATGGAAAATTCAATTACGGATAATCCGTTGGGCACCTTATAGAATGTGTCTTTGTACCTGTCTTTTTGTTCCTTTGTGAAGGGAGCATGGTCTGTTCCTATTGTGTCAATTGTGCCTTCTTTTAAAGCTTCCCAAAGGTATTCTACATCTTCAGGCTTTCTGAGGGGTGGACTTGCTATAAAATAGTGTCCATCGGGTCTTTTATATGCCTCTTCAGTAAAATACAGGTATTGGGGACAAGTCTCTGCAAACACCTTTACCCCTCTTTCTTTTGCTTCTTTCACTCGTTTTACACCTCTTTTACTTGTCATGTGCACTATGTACAGGGACGATTTTACGTATTCGGTAATTAATATGGCTCTCATTACAGCCTCTTCTTCAGTAAAAACAGGCCTTGAAATTCCGTGATACATAGGTGATAGATGACCTCTTTCTATGTTGCGCCTTGTTAAAAAGTCAATTATACTCCCGTTTTCAGCATGCAGCAGTATTAAGGCTCCTATTTCTTTTGCTTTTTCGTGAACCTGTAAAAATAAATCATCGGGAATTCTGAATGAATATGCAAAGAACACCTTAAAACTCCGCGCGCCTTTATCGGCAACTTTTGCCATATCATCAAGGAATCCCCGATAAAATTCAGTGATATTTACATGAATGGCATAATCCGCATGAGAAAGTCTTGCTTCGTGCCTTCTCCTCTCAAACGAGGAAAGAAGTGTGTCACCCGGGTTTTGAACCGTAAAGTCTATAATTGTTGTTACACCGGCCCTTGCACCTGCTGCAGTTCCTGTGTGAAAATTGTCAACGGAAAATGTATCCATCATAGGAATACCCATATGGGTATGTGGATCAATTATTCCGGGGAAGGCGATTTTGCCTTCCCCTCTTATTTCATCTTTTGCACCTTCGGTTATTGTGCCTATTTTCTCTATTTTCTCACCCTTTATGCCAATGTCGGCTATAAAGGCTTTATTATGATTTACGACCCTTATATTTTTTATAACTGTGTCAAATGGCATTTTTTACAAGGTTTTCGTATAACTCTGCATATTTACCGGCTGAGTTGTTCCATGAAAAGTCAAGTTGCATAATCTTTTTGACAATTGCATTCTTCCTCTTTGTATCTTTGTACAGCTGTATAGCCCTATCTATGGCATTGAGGAAATCGTCTCCTGTCAGGTTGTCAAACCTTATTCCATACCCGTCAGGCTCGTTTATATCTATTACCGTGTCCTTAAGTCCACCGGTTGTTCTTACAACGGGGATTGTGCCAAATCTCATTGCAATCATCTGTCCAAGACCACAAGGTTCATATAAAGATGGCATGAGAAAGAAGTCACTTGATGCATATATTTTTCGTGCAAAAGCCTCGTCATACACACCAATTTTTGCATAGATTTTGTCTGGATATTTCTTTGCAAGATCAAGGAATAAATCATTGTAAACCTTGTCACCAGAACCAAGCACCACAAGTTTAAGGTCTCTTTCAAAGAGCTTATCCTGCACCTCTAAAAATACGTCAAACCCCTTTTGCTTTGCAAGTCTTGATACAATTCCAAAAAGGGGTTTGCATGTACCTCTAAGACCGACTTCCTTAAAGAGAGCTTTTTTGTTTTCTTTCTTTCCGGTAATGGCATTTTTCACTGAATAGTTGTAGTAAATGTGTTTATCTGTTTCCGGATTCCAAACTTCGTAGTCTATTCCATTTATTATCCCGAAAAGTACATTGCTCCGTTTCCTGAGGATGCCATCCAGCCCATATCCGTATTCGGGTGTTTGAATTTCTCTGGCATAGGTTGGACTTACTGTATTTATGGCATCTGAATAGACTATGCCGCTTTTCAGGAAATTAACCTTTCCGTAAAATTCAATGCCTTCCATATTGAAAAGGTGGGAGGGAATGCCGAGCGGTCCCATTACATCTGGAGGAAAGAGTCCCTGATACGCTATGTTATGTATAGTAATAAGCACTTTTATGTTACGCAGTGCAGCGAACTCATCGGTGTGTTTGAGATAAAGTGGAACAAGTCCTGTCTGCCAGTCATTTATATGAAGGAGGTCTATATCTCCTAATTTCTCTGCCAGCTTGAGTACTGCTTTATCAAATAGGCCAAATCTCAAGTGATTGTCTGGGTAATCTCCTTCTTTTGTTCCGTAAAGATTTTCTCTGTCAAAATAAGGGTCATACCGTAAAAGGTATGCTTTAAATCCGTAAGAACTGTCTTCGTAAACAGAGACCTCTCTTTCTCCATCAATGTTTACAAGAAGCCTTATTCCTGTGTCTTTTAAATTATGTTTACCTTCCACTAATTTAGTATAATATGGAAGCACAGCATAAGCCTCAACTCCAAAATTTGAAAGATATTTTGGGAGTGCACCTGCTACATCTGCAAGCCCTCCTGTTTTGGCATATGGGAACACCTCAGAGCTTACAAGTAACACTTTCATCTTTCTTCCTCCTTCCATTCATAGGGATTAATATCAGGAAAAAGTCTGTCTTTTTCTTCTAACATTCTTACAAAGTCTTCATCTTCTTTTGAAAGTACTTCTTCCTTTAGGCTTTCAATTATATCCAGTATTCTTCTTAAATAATCAGCATGTTCCATCACACGTTCTTCCGCATAGTCTCTTGCACTCCACGTGGTAATAAGGAACTGCCAGTCAGATGCCTCAAGCAGCAAAAGCTCTCTTGCCGCCTGTTTGAAAAGTCTTTCTGTAAGCTCTGTACGATTTGTTCTGTTAAGCAATTCAAAAAATCTGTCCTCAAGCTCATATATGATTTTCCAGGTCCACTCTGTCCATTCATTGAGCCATACCCAGTGGAATCCCCCTTCGCCCCATGAACCTTCCGGCAGGGTGACGGTAATCTCGGGAGGGTGTTTTTCATAATACTCGGAAAGTGTAATACTCTCTACAATAGGACTCTTTGAAAGCTTCTTTATCACAAGAGAAAGCCATCTGGGTCCTTCAAACCACCAGTGTCCGTAAAGTTCCGCATCATAAGGAGAAACAATAATTGGGTTATCTATTTGAGAATTTTTTATGGTCTCTTCCAAAAGCCCCACAAAATGCGTTGATTGATTTGAAAGGGGTATTTCTACTGCATGGGGATTATACGGCTCTTTTGTGGCAAGGTCTCCGTCTGAATTGGTAATTCGCCAGTATCTGTGTCCTCCGGGAAAGTGTTTTTTGTGAAATTCAAGATATGCAGGGTCTCCCGGGTACCCCCAATCCTTTGACCATACCTGGAGAGCTGTATTGGGGTCTCTTGTGAAGAATGCAACAGGTTTCTTTGTGCCCTCTGAAATGGCAAAATAGGGTCTGTACACAGAGAGTTCTTTACCTTCAAGTTCTTTATACTGCTTTTTAAATCTCTCCCAGAGTATCTTAAGCCCCTCAAATAGAGAGAGGTATGTTCCTATGGGTTTGCCTCCTTTTAAAAGATGGGCATCAACCAGAAAATATTTTATGCCTTCCTCAAAGTAAATTTCCTCAACTCCTTTTCTGATGTACTCTTTCCCATCTGTAGGTCTCTTCCATAGGTATCTTGGTCTATAAGCAAGTTCAGGTGGCCAGATCCCCATAGGGTCTTTTCCATAAATCCGTCTGTAGCTCTTTTTCCCCTCCCTTATCTGACCTTTTACAGACTCGTCGTGGGATAAAAGTGGAGCATACCCATGGGTGGCACCTGATGTAATAATCTCAATGGCCCCCTCCTCCTGTAATTTTCTGAACGCCCCGGGTATATCATGGTTAATGTGAAAGAAGGTCTCTTTAACATCGCTGTAAAACTCAATCCACATACGGGCTGTTTTAGAGAGAAGTTCTTCTTTTTTCCTTTCAAAGTACTTTTCATCTGCCTTTGCAGATTCTATTTTTTGATTTAAGTATTCCACGAATCCCTTCTTAAACCTCTCATCAACAAGCTGTTCAGAAAGTACAGGAGTAAGTCCAATGGTTACTTTTGGATCTATTCCCTCGTCCTTTAGTTTGCGAAAGACCTTGTAAAGGGGAATATAAGTTTCACTTGCTGCCTCATACAGCCACTCTGCGCCATGTGGCCATGTTCCGTGCCCTAATACATAGGGGAGATGTGAATGTAGAACAAAAGCCATATATCCTTTTTTATTTTCCACTTAATACCTCCTTTTACTGTTCTTCTGATAATTTTAAAGTAAGCTATACGCAGGTAAAAATAAAAATTGGCAAAATAGCCGGCTTTTAGTTACCTAATAGTTCCACTTCCCTCGTATAGCATCTCCATTCTTATCCACAGCGTTTTCTGCACAAGATAGAGAAACAGAACTATTACAGTTTGTATTACCAGAATCTCATATGACCACCTCTGAAACAGAATACCCTCTGGGAAGGCCGATATGCCAAGTGCGGGAATGATGCTCAAAAGGTAAAAAAGAGCTTTAGGTACTATTTTATATGGGTAGGAGGAAAACTCAGTAAAATCCCAGTATATCCAGCCGAGACTGTATAGCCTTATTTTCATCCCTATGGCGCTTATAATAAGTTGAAACATCATAATTGACAGAGTAGAAAGGAGAATACTTATAATTACTATGAAAAATAAAGAAAATGTCACATGGAGGTTGCTTTTTTTGAGAGATACCATAACAAGAAAAAAGCCAAACAGGATGTGGAATAGGTGATGTATGCTGCTGTTTTTTACTGTTGGTAGTATCTTCCAGTTGATAGGTTTTACCATATAAAGTTCAATTCTACCGGTTATAACCGATTGTATAAATGTTGGAGCGCCATTGCCAAAGAACATCCGGTACAATGATAGAATGATAATGGATATTCCCTGGATGCATATAACTTCAAAAAATGTGAAACCCACTATGCTCGGTGTGTTTCTGTAAAGATACCCGAAAAAGGCAACAAGTAGAAGGGAATTTATTATGGACGAAAAGGTAGAAAGAAGAAAAACAAATCTGTACTGTATTTTACGGAGCAAGGTGAGACGATAATACTTCAACAAAATCTTAATGTCATGCATGTTACCCCCCATAGGCTTCGTAACGTTTTAATCCCTTTACAAACACAACTTTCTGTAAAAGCTTGAGTACGAATATCCACAAAATCCCTGCAAGAACATGATACAATGTGAATTGAGGCCTTATTTTGCCTGTTAAAGCACGCACAGGAACATAAAGTGTAAGTGCAAATGGATTGTAGGAAAGTATCTTTCCCAGGGGGAGAATATCAAGCGGAAGAAGATTACCACTCAATACCCAGATAAGCAGTTTATAGAAGGAGTAAGCGTTATAGGCGTTGCCAATAAAAAAGCTCATATAATTGAAAATAATGCCCAGATAAAACGCAATAAGAAATCCTACAAATAATAACAGAAAGAACAAAATGACATGTATGAACTCCGGTATAAAAAGGCTTTTATAGGTAAAGGGGATAAATAAAAGAGAGGAAAGAATAAGAAGGGGAATATCCATCAGGTTTTTGCCTATTGTAATGGAGAGATTGAAAAACTCATAAGATAGGGGTTTGGATAGAAACAGTGTTAGTCCACCATCTTTTATATGATGTGTTATGTCGTAATTTGCGTAAAAAGGCATGCTCCCGTACAAAAGTGTGGTGGCGAAGAAATAGGTGAGGATCCTCCCGAGAGAATAATCACCCAGAGTAACATTGCTTGCGTAGAGGGTTTTAAAGAGAAAGAATTTTACATACATTGGTACCACGTACATACTCGCATTCAGGAGAAAGTCTGTTCTGTGCTCCATAAAAATCTTTAAAGGAAAAAGAGAGGCTCTAAGATAAGCTCTAATCCTCTGCATATTTCACCTCCCTGTACATTTCTGCCACAATATCTTCAAGGGGTGGATCGGAAAATGAAATGTCGGTTATAGTGTATTTTGCGAGGAATTCTCTTGCAATTTCTCTGGCTTTATCCCTTTC
>JALVLE010000250.1 GCA_027033555.1 Caldifarciminota bacterium
CTTGACAAATCTGGTCATGAATAGTCTTATGTTTCTGCACGATGGGTATCCCTGGGGTATCCCTTGCGACCAACGGATTTCAAAATTTCCAATTAAGGACGTCTGTCATGGCCAGGAAAATTTCCATCAAAAAGTATGCAGGGGTCTATTTTACAGAATCAAAGGTTCGGAGATGGAGGGAAAGGCCTGACAAGGTCTATTGGGTAAAGTTTAAGGATAGTTCTGGAAAAATCAGATGGGAAAGGTGTGGATGGGCCTCTGAGGGGTGGACTCCTGAAGCAGCGCAAAGGAGAAGGTTTGAGCTTTTAGAGCAAGATCGAACTGGAAGTTACAAGCCAAAGAGAAAGAGGAGAAGGGAAAGAATTACTTTTGGGGAGATAGCCCAAAAGTACATTGACTGGGCCAGGCAGAGCAAGAAGAGTTGGAAGGATGATGAGCTTCGCTACAAAAGGCATCTTGAGCCGGTTCTTTCCAAAGACCCTTTAAAGAGTGTTTCACCGCTAAAGATCGAGCGTCTGAAAAGAGACCTTTACAAAAAGGGCCTTTCCGACAGCACGGTGAAGCACTGTCTGGTTCTTGTGCGCCAAATATTCAACAAGGCAAGGGCCTGGGGGCTTTATGATGGCCCAAACCCTATCCGCCAGGTGAAACTTCCCTCTCCAAACAATAAAAGGACAAGATTTTTGACATTTGAAGAGGCTGATGACCTTCTTGAAGAGCTGAAAAGGCGTTCAAAACAGGTCTATGACCAGGCACTTCTTTCCCTTCACTGTGGCCTTAGGTTCGGAGAGATAGCATCTCTTAAGTGGGGAGACCTTGATTTTAGAAATGGTATCATTCACGTTCGGGACCCAAAGGCAGGGGAGTCCAGGCAGGCCTTTATGACGGAGGAAGTAAGAGAGATGTTTCTGGACAGGATGCCCGAAGATGTACATCCAGGGGATCTGGTTTTTCCTGGCCGCGGTGGAGTTCGTCAGAAGTCGGTATCAAAGGCCTTTTTTCGTGCAATAGATAAGCTTGGTTTCAACAAAGGGGTGGAAGATACAAGAGAAAAGGTTGTATTTCACACCCTTCGTCACACTTTTGCAAGCTGGCTTGCCATACAAGGGACCCCTCTTTTTACCATAAAGGAGCTAATGGGGCACAAAAGCCTTGCCATGACAGAGCGCTATGCCCACCTGATACCGGATCATAAAAGGGATGCAGTAAAAGAGCTTGCAAATAAATTTTCTATAGTTCGGAAAAGATCTAAAATAGCACCGCAAAAATTGGTGCTGGATAAAGTGGTTAACTAAATGAATAACTTTTTCTGGATAGGTAGCAGAACATGGGAGGCTGAATGTCTGTATCCATGGATAAAGATATCATTTTCCATTACTTTGGAAAGCTCGCAGAGCCATATTCCTGGTATTAGTTTGGAAAATATTTTAGGTAAACGCCAGTTTTGGGGGAGTCAAGACTTATTTGATTGCAGGCTTTGGAAGTTGATGGCTTCTATACCTGATAATAAAATGAAGAATGGTTATTTCCTATCTTATGTTCCTTTACCATTTTGTAAGACATGGCCGTTTAAACCGGTATGGCAAGCCCCCACATATTTGCTCCGATTATGGAATGATAAGATCCTGACTCGTCAATGGTTTGTTGCTAATGGGTTACCTACCTATCCATTCAAGAAAATAAAACACAATGACTGGCCATCGTATTCGGATTTATTAGTTCTTCAGGCCAGGGATGGCAGTTGTGGGATGAACACATATATAGCAAATTTGGAAAATTTGCAGTCGATTTTCCATGACTCTTGTTGGGAGCACGCTCTAATCACGCCATTTGTTAATGGATGGATAATTAATGGTCATGTACTCATATTTGAAGATGGGCGCATTGAAATACCATGGCCATCTCTGCAGCTCGTGACTCACTTTACTGGGAAGGGATTTATTAAACCCATTTATGCAGGCAATGACTTTTTGGCTTTCCAAGAACTTATTTCTAAACAAGAAAGGCAATATATAAGAAATCTTCTTCAAAGATTGGGAGAATTGGCAGTTTATCAAGGGTTTAAGGGTATATTGGGCGCGGATCTTCTATATGACCCTGAAAACAAAAACATCGGTTTTTTGGAAATTAATCCCCGTCTCCAGGGTTCAACAGGTATTCTTTCCAGGCTGGAATTAGCTGCAGGAATAATACCTTCTCCTGTCAGAATATTTTTATCCTTACTCGGCCAAAATATAGAACCTGTACATTATCCTCATGAGATCCCCAGTGGACCTGGGATTCCTGTCTCTCAATACATAGTTCGGCGGCGAACCTTACCTGATATTGTTTTTGACAATCATGTCTGCTTAAGGTATGGAAAAGCAGTTTCTGACGTCACACAAAAGCTGGTAGCACGGGACCGCATCCTGGCTGATTGTTCCATCTTTTGTCCTGATTTTGAAATAAAAGATAAACTGTTTGAGCCTAATGATCGAGAGGGCCATTAAACTGTTATGGAAACTATTTATTTTACCAAATGTAAAAAGGATGGATGTAATAATTTAGCAACCAAAATCGGAACAAAAGAATTTGACTATTGTCTTCAACATCTAAAAAAATACGAAATAGAAAGAGTTGAGGAACTTTTGCGTGAAAAGAAAAAGGATCTGGAGTGTTCCATTATCGATGGCCGTAGTGTTGATGATAGAGGCATAAGTGGGTCAACATCAACTAATTACCAATTTAAGGCTCTGCCCTGTAATTTTCAAAGGGATGCTAATCTGCGTGGAAGTATATTCATAGCAATTGATTTTAGTTCTGCCGATTTTGAACGAGTTGATTTTTCATTCTGTTTTTTTATTGGATGTGATCTTCGCAGAACGAGACTGTATAATTCAAGCCTCCGATGGGCCTGTTTCAATCGTACACTCTTACGCCAAGCAGATATAAACAATTCGGATTGCCGCTGGATCCAAGCTCAATCAGTTAAGAAAAATGATGATCGATGGCGCTTTGATAATATTTGTTCCCGTATTGCAGAAAAACATGCTACAGCGGCGAGTAAATATCTGCATGTCATAGGTCGAAATGATGCTCAATTCTTTTTTAGACGATTCGGCTATATTGCTAATGAAGACGAAAAAAAACTCTTTGAACAACAAAAATTTAAGGAACTAGCAGAGATAGCTGAAAAAGTTAAGTATAAAGGGACAGATAGCAACCAAGGTAAACTGCATCATGATTATCTTTTGCGAGAAATTCCTAAAACTATTCATAAACCTAATAAAACAGATTGGTCTGGTGCCGCTCTTCGTGATTCAGATTTAGCCTATTCCTGTTTTGACCATACATTAGCCGTTGAAGTGGTATTTGATGGATCAGACCTTTTTGAAGCTAGTTTTTGTAATGCCACATTGGATAGAAGCTCTTTTTTGAATGCTTCTTTTTCTAGATGTAACTTGCCAGAATCCGATAACTCTCCCACCATAAATAATGAGAAGATAGTTGAATCACGGTTCAAACTAGCCAGTATGAGAGGTTGTATACTTGATGGAACAAATCTCGAACGGCTTTTTTTTGAAAAGACTGTTTTGAATAATGCAACTATGAAAGGTGCCTTCCTGGAGAAAGCCTTATTTTTTCAGTGCGAGATGCGTAATATAACGGCTGACGATGTTGTAGGAGAAAATGCTTACTTTTTAGCTTCCAATCTTTCGGGATCTTCTTTTAAGGGTTCCATATTGAATAAGGCTAGATTTTGGTGGGATAGTGAAAGTTTGCCAATCAAGCTTCCGGATGAGGAAACATTACGAAATAGTTGGGAAAATTTGGCAACCGACGAAGATCGGGCCAATCTAACAGCCATCAACTTTCAAGCTGCAGAATTGGAGAATGTTATTTTTAATAAAAGCAAGCTTAATGGTGCTCTTTTTCAAGCCGCAAGTCTAAATGAAGCATGTTTGCAAGAGACTGTATGTCTTGGTGCTCAATTTGCTGCTAGTAAAATTGATGGAGTTGACTTTGGAAACGCTAACTTAATTTCTTGTTCATTTAAAGATGCAGGTATGGAAAGCAAGCCACCTAAATTTAATGGGGCAACTTTAGAGGACGCTATTTTATCTAATATGGACCTAACTGGGACTAGCTTCGAGAACGCCAAACTGGATGGCGCTAATTTTGCTGATAGTAAACTTATAAATGTCAAATTTGTATCTACAGATATTAATAAGAAACTTGAGATGCAACGTGTCATCCTTTCTAATACCATTTTAAATGGAGCATTATTTGAAAACGTTGATCTTACATCTGCTGATTTATCTTTTGCTATTATTCAGAATAATTTTGAAGGTCAACGTAAAGAAAGAACATCATTTAAAGATTGTACCTTATATATGGCTAACTTAAAAGGGATCCAATTGCCTACAGCAAAGTTGATTAATTGTGATTTGAGAAAATGCAACTTTTCTTTTGCAAAACTTGGGAGAACAAGTACCTCTAAACAAGTAGTATTTGAGGAATGTAGTTTTGAAGATTCGTCCTTTCATGCTGTAGAATGTGTAAATATTCATATAGAACATGCCCAAGACTTCAATGGAATTGATTGGTCAGATTCGACTTTAAAGAGATGTTCAATTACTAATCATAAGGAAGAGGAACAGGATGCTTTCAAAGCTATTCAATTTGACGGCAGCACAATAAAGGATCTTACTTTAGAAAATTTGTGTTGGGATACCGTTTCCTTTAATTTCTCAGATTTAGATTCTTTTAATTGTGAAAATGTAATATTTATAAATTCTAATTTCAAATCTTCTAAAATACATATCAAAAATAACGGTAAAACGCACTTTTTATACGCAGATTTCTCTAGTGCTTATTTATCTGAATTTGAAGGCCTCCCGTACAATTCAGTCTTTTTAGGTTGTAATTTTAATGATACTGTTATGCCCGATAAGCCTGATCCAATAATTTTTGTGGATTGCCTTTTTATCGGCTGTTCTTTTTTAGCAGATCCTAAAAAAGTTGAAAATTGGCAAAAGGCTTTATTTGTGCATTGCAAATTTAATAAATTAAAATATTACGGCCTTAGAGAAGCAAGCGAGGAATTGGGAATAGATGCAAAAGAGCGTAACGGTATAATCTTTGAAGATTTTATAGAACAGTTGAGGTTAACAACAAAAGATCATGTCCAAAACCTTGAAGATGCTCGTTCAGTTGTAGATCATTTGCCAAATATAGCCAATAGAGCGAAAAGACTCAAGGTTCTCATTCCTGAAAAGAGCGCCTTGCAGAGAGATGAAGGTTATTCACTGACTCGCAATCTTTGCAGGGAATTTCGTAAGGATTTTTTAAAGCAAGGTTTTGCTGAACTGGCATCAAAAGCTTATGTCGAAGAAATGGACTGTGAATTAAAACTTTACACATTAAGGTACGGAACAAAATTAGCAGATAAATCTTGGGTTAAGAGGGCCAAAATGGATAAACTATTTAAATGCTTATTGCCATGTTCAGTGGATAGTCCTTTTGAAATTAGCTCTTTTTTAATTCTATTTTTTGCTACTGTGATAAGTTATTTAACAAGTCATGTGTATTCGATAGCTCTTCTAATAGTTATTTTGCCATCAGTTTTCCTTTGCAGACGTGGAGTTCGTCTTTTTTTAGCAAAATATTTATATGATTATGGTGAGAATGTCGGTAAAATGCTTTGGTCAGCCTTGGTATGTATCATTTTTTTTACTATTCTTTACTATGGATTCATTCCTAAAGTTGAAGGTAAACGGAGTTTATGTTCTAATAACCCAAAGAAAGACTGTTTGGAATTACAACAAAATCCATTTATCCCTGCTTTTGAAAAAGAAAAAAGAATCATATCTGGATCCTTAAATAAAGATAACGGTACTGTTATTACCAGATCAGGTACTTTCGATCTTAAAGCACTGTTAACTTGTTTTTATTTTTCCGGTGTAACATTTACTACTTTAGGTTATGGAGATATCAAGCCCCAAGGCTTAGTCCGTTACGTAGCGATGATGGAAGCGGGATTAGGGGCCTTTCTAATGGCTCTTTTTGTGTTTTCTTTTACAAGAAGAAACGCCTTACGACAATAATCGGGGAACATTATGGAACAGTTATCTAATAATAATTGGAACAGTTCTTTGATATCTATATTGCGACGAGGGCA
Source organism: Caldifarciminota bacterium (assembly GCA_027033555.1). GTDB lineage: Bacteria > Hydrothermota > Hydrothermia > UBA1063 > CAJXJZ01 > CAJXJZ01. The sequence goes on from JALVLE010000250.1 coordinate 6,161, forward strand.
GAAGTTCCACGGCCCATCTTCCGAGCCAGACTTACGGATGCAAATTACATTTCTTAAGGCAATTCTGCTTACCAAGGGAGTGACCATAGATGGATCGGCGCGATCGGAAATATGGAGTGGTAGATGGAAAGCGCCACGAATGGTGCGTAGCGGCATGAGTGGAGGGCTTGAATTTTATTTGGTTTTAGGTGGGTATAAAGTTGCTGTTAGTTGTTTATATTCACTAGAAACCGATGACGAGGGTCTGGTGATTATTCATGACGGTCAAAAATTTTATCTCTCATTTAAAGGAGAAATTGTCTGCGAAGTAGAGCTCGTGCCACAGCCTTCATACTATGCACTTAGTACCACCTCTGGAAAAAAAATGGCAAGCGTTGCGCAACAATGTTTTACGAAATTGGCTGTAGGGGTTTATGGAAGCTGTGCTTTAAATCAAAGTCCCAAAACCGCTTGTGCATTTTGTGCCATACATGCTGCCAAAAAAACTGACTCCCCCAACAAGAGTGACGATGAAATCTTTGAAACTGTACATGCTGTGGCGGACAGCGAGCTTGGTAATCATATCGATATCATTATGCTTGGCGGAGGTACTCCTAATACACCTGATAAAGGAGCCAAGAGATTTGCATCGTTAAGTGTGAGATTAAAAAAAATAGTCCCGTGGCGGGTAACTGCTATGTTGGTTCCACCTAAATCTGCCACGGATTTGCGACGCCTTCACGATGCCGGTGTCAAAGAGGTTAGCATAAACTTGGAGTTTGGTTCGGACAAAGCCTTTGCTCAGTTTACTCCAGGAAAGGCAGGCTTGATAGGACGTAGACGGTATTTTGATTGTCTTGAAGAGGCAGTAAAGATTTTCGGTGCTGGCAATGTACAATCTTTGCTTGTAACGGGCCTTGAGCCTATGGATGAAACACTTTGGGCAGTTGATTGGTTGGCTGAACGAGGTATTATTCCTGTGCTTTCTCCTTTCAGACCTTTGCCGTTTACGCTCCTTGAGAAAGAATGCCCCCCAGAAGTAAATGATGTGTTAAGTTTATATTTTGAGGCCAGGAAGGTGGTTGCTAGCCACAAAATGTTTTTAGGTCCAAGATGTGCTCCATGTCAATGCAATACCATGGCCTTACCTTGGGACGTACCAAATTCATTCATAACATGAAAGTGGTTTTACCAAGGCATATTCCTTTTGGTTTTATTGCAGAGCAGTTTGGGACTCCGATATATGTTTATGACCTTGATGAAATTCAAAGCAGAATTGAGCGTATAAAGAAGGCCTTTTCTTCCATTTCTTTTGATCTTTTTTATTCGATTAAGGCCAATCCTAACTTAAGTATTTTGAATATTGTCCGTGATGCGGGCATAGGGGTTGATGCTTGTTCGGCAGGCGATCTTTGGATTGCGGAAAAATGCGGATTCAACGCTGATCAAATTACTTTTACAGGGGTTGCCCTTGAAAATAAGCTTCTTTCCATGTTGCATGGTAAAGGCATCCGTACAAATTTGGATTCCGTGTCGGAACTCAAACGATGGTGTTCATTGTCACCGGCACGACCTGTTGGCCTCAGAGTTGCGCCAGATGTAAAGGCCGGCTTTTCAGAACATTGCCGAGGTGGCGTATGGGGTGAGAAGTTGGGTATTGGGCTTGAATTGATCCCAATCTTAATAGAAGAAGCCAAGAAGAATGGAGTAATAGTTCAGGGCCTTCACATGCATATTGGCTCAGGAATGCTTGAACCTGCTCCTATCTTAAAGGCTGTTGACCGTCTTCTGCCCATATTTGAACATTTCAGGCAACTAGAATATTTAAATATTGGAGGTGGCTTAGGGACCTCATATCACGATGATGAGGATGAGATTCCATTAGAAGAGTTTGCACTAACACTATGTGATAAGATAAAGCAATTTATTCATAAAAATAATCGTCCATTACGATTGCAGGCAGAACCAGGGGAATTTATTTCTGCTCCTGCCGGCTATCTAGTGTCCAAGGTGATTGTAAAAAAGATCTGGAGCCGCAATGGTGAACGGCGGGAATGCCTTATTTTAGATGCAAGTGTGAATCATTATCCAGCTGGAGTTTTATATAATTCTATGAACCGTGTTTTCCTTCTGCATGATCCAGACGCACCTGCCACTCATAAATACGATATTTATGGAAATACCAATCAATCAGGCGATCGCTTTGGCGCCACTAGATATTTGCCTAAAGTCGGCGAGGGGGATATTTTAGTTTTCGGAAGTTGCGGAGCATATGCAGCCTCGCGTGCATCAACTTTTAACGAACATCCTTTAGCTGCAGAAGTAGTTATATCACAGGGACGAGTTGCTCTCGCTACAAAACGGCAGACTTATGAAGAGCTTTTCGGTCGCTTGATACCTGAATTAGTCTGGATCAAGTCATGAGAAAGACAAAGCAAAATAAGTACAGACCTGACTTGAATGTCAAATCCACCTTATATGCTAAGCTTCATTCTAGAATTTCTGGAGTTAAGTTTCAGTTCATTAGTGATAAACACAACTTAGATGGAACGTTGGCAGTTGATCTTTCCAAGTATATAGGAAAACTTGACGAGAAAGAACTGGACCTTGTTAGTGCTGCAGCTTTGCTTGTTGTTGTTGGTCTTTTTATTCCGTCTTCCATAGTAATACAATGGGACTCAAATGCTGCCAGATGCATTGAATTTTCAAAGATTTTACAAATTCTTTACAATGTAAGAGCTTATTGTGCCAAAATTCCCATCTTTTTTCCTTCAGTTACAATACAGTCCTCCAACAACAAGAAAGAAACCGGACTTCCTAAGATCGTCTCAGATTCTTGCTTTTCCTCTCGAAGTACTATTTTCAGCCATATGGTATTATTTTCCGGTGGCATAGACTCAACCTATTCTATGCTGAGGCTGCTAAAAGAAGGATACAAACCATTAGCTCTATTTTTAGGAGCTAATTCTGATACCCGTGAACTTGAATGGGAAGCATCCCGACGCATTGCATCAAAACTCGGTGTGGAATTGTTGAGATGCGATTTTGAGATAAAAGGTTTCCCGAAGAAAGGAGCCGACCCGGATATCTGGCCACAATTTGGACAATTTCCTTACTATAATTCTATACCCCACGGTCGGGATATTTTGAGTGCTGCTATAGCGTCCATAATAACAAGACGGATGAATATTCGTTTTATAGCCTTTGGTCAGGAAAAAGAATCGCGAGAAAAGACTATCTTTTATCGTGGACGTAAAATATTACGCCATGATATAGAATCGCGCGAGGGTTCTAAAATTCTTAATTCGTGGCTCAATCGTTGCCTGGGATATGATTTTAACTTGTTCTCACCAATAGAGTCTTTCAGTATTGAAGAAATTAGGCTCGATATGATTAATCGATATCCCGACTTGTTATCAATGACCCAGTCTTGTTTTTGGGAACGCCTCTGCTGCAAATGTGTAAAATGTATTAGTCTATATCTTATGCAAAGGGTAACCGGTAACGAAATAGTAAAATTTCCAATCAACCCATTGGCTGACCCAACAAATCTCGACCTTGCTGATGCTGTCGATAGCGATATTCCAGATAATGAAATTGGCTATGGAGTTCAAATCCGCAGAGGAATCCAGAAAATCATTGAAAAACGGACCTATACCGAACAAGACTATTGGATCCTACGTGCCATAGAAAAACCGTTTCCGCCTAATTATATATCACCCAAAGCCAAAACGATCGCACACGCTCCCTCACCACGGCCTTGAAAGCTTTTCCTCAACGGCCCGCCTTGATACCACCTTTTCCCAGAGCTCCCAGCGGTTTTTGTCAGGGTCGATCTCTTCTTCATAGCGGATAGAAAATTCATCCTTGGCCTTTTTACGAAGATGGATGTATTTGTCCATCATCTCCTCCAGCCTTTCCTGGTCTTCTATCCAATCATCTTCGATGGTATCAGGGAGGCTGCCAAATATATCGAAGCGGT
>JALVLE010000251.1 GCA_027033555.1 Caldifarciminota bacterium
CGGATGTGGAGAATACAAAAACGCTATATGCAGCATATTAGGCAGTGTAATGTCCGCTGTGAATTTCACCTCACCCGTTGCAAGGGCGAGAGCATCTATTTTCTTAATACCTTTACCAACGACCTTAAACTCTCTATCCATTTTCTTTCACCTTTTTTGCGGCGAGTTGGACTGCCTTTTTTATCTTCACATAGCCAGTACATCTACACAGGTTACCATCCAGAGCCCTTTTTATATCCTCATCATCCGGGTCTTTGTTTTCCTTAAGAAGCGCATAAGTGGCTATTACCATTCCAGGTGTACAGAATCCACACTGGACAGCTCCTGCTTCAACAAAGGCCTCCTCTATTGGATGAGGGTTATGCAGAGTACCTATACCTTTTACAGTCGTGATTTCACGTCCTATTGCGGTTGCTGCAAGTACCTGACAGGAATTCACAGGCTTTCCATCAAGCAAAACAACACAAGCCCCGCATTCCCCTTCTCTGCATCCTTCTTTAACCTCAGTAAAACCATTTTCGCGCAATACATCAAGGAGCACTTTATGCGCCTCAAAGCTGATTTCAAGTTCTTTGCCGTTTATCTTAAAAACCCCTTTCATTTTACCATCTCCAGTATTTTAGAAATACCTCTTTTTACTTCCACTTCAAAAAGTGCCTTTTGATATTCCGGGCTAAACTGTACTTTTCCATAAAATTCCACATCATCAACAGGAAGGCTTTCTACATTAATCTCATCAATATTTCTGCCTACCACTTTGGATTCAATAATTGTTAATTTTCTAAACCTTTCTTTACTTCCCACCACATAGAAAGACGCCATCTGAACTTTTCCATCTGTAATATTCATAAGGAGGGTAATGGTAAAAGCGGGATGGTCAACTTTATTTCTTATTGCCCTAAAGTGGTAAGAATAACCGGTATCTCTTCCTTTCTCATACCTGACCTTCAAAATAGCGGTTTTTTTCTTAAGTTCTTTACTCTGAATATAATCAGAGAGCCTATACCAGCCTTCAGCATCTCCTGTAAGATATACCTCAGAAGCAAGAGAAAGGAGAGGACCTGCAATATCAGACCAGGGAGGAAAATATGCAATACTACCGCCTACAGTAATGCGATTTCTCAGGGGAGTTGTGGCAGCATTCTGCAGCGACCTGTAAAGGATACTATCCGGGTTATTGTTTTTAAAAAAGTTTATTACATCACTGTAGGTTGTAACAGCTCCTATTTCAATATAATTGCCGTTTTCCCTTACAAACGAAAGCCCAAGCCTGCCAAGGTCTGCAATGCCCCTGTATCTTCTTATATCACCTCTTAACAATCCCGTGCCACCGCCGTGCAGAACAACACCTTCTTTGTGCAATATCTCCTGTAATTCCTGAATATTTTCGGGGAAGTACCAGTTAAGTTCTCCCATCTTTTCTCCTTCCTTTCTTTAATAGTAAATTTTAAGCAAAAAGCTGCGGAAAGTCAAAAAAATCGCGGTTTTAATTTTAGGAATAATTGACCATTCAAGCAAAATAGCATAGAATTAAAATACAAACTGGAGGCAAACATGCAAAAGAAGGATACAGAAGAACTCTTGAAGAAGGCTCAAAAGCCACAGGAAGATGCTCTGAAACTCCATCCGTATTATGAGGGAAAGATAGAAATAGTAAGCAAAGTACCAGTACGGAATAGCAATGACTTCGCAATATGGTACACACCAGGCGTTGCAGCTCCATGTAAAGCCATAAAAGAGAACAAAGAGCTGGTATATGAGCACACAACCAAAGGAAACACCATAGCAGTAATATCCGATGGTACAAGGATACTTGGTCTGGGCGATATAGGGCCCTGGGCAGGACTTCCAGTAATGGAAGGCAAAGCCCTCATATTTAAACACTTAGGTGGTGTGGATGCAGTTCCCATTTGCCTCAATGAAAAAGATCCGGACAGATTCATTGAAATAGTAAAAGCACTTGAGCCGGCATTTGGAGGAATAAACCTTGAAGACATAGCCAAACCGAAATGTTTTTATATTCTTGAAAAGCTGAGAAAGGAACTGGATATACCTGTATGGCATGATGACCAGCAGGGAACAGCAGCAGTAACGGTTGCAGGACTCATTAACGCGGCAAAATTAACCGGAAGAGATTTTAAAAAGCTAAAAATCGTAATGCTTGGCACAGGTGCGGCCGGACTAGCAACTTTGAGACTGCTTGTACTGGCAGGTGTAGATCCGGGTAACATAATTCTCGTTGACAGGCATGGGATAGTTCACAAAGAAAGAGAGGACCTGAAGGAGAAATTCCCCTATAACTATGAACTTGTTATAAAAACAAATAGAGAAGGCAGAAGAGGCGGGATGGATGAAGCTTTTATAGGCATGGACGCATTTATAGGGTATTCCAGACCTGGCCCTAAAGTTGTAACAAAAAGGCATATTCAGAGCATGGCAAAAGACCCCATAGTGTTCCCATGTGCAAATCCAGTACCTGAAATATGGCCGTGGGAAGCAAAAGAGGCTGGAGCCAGGGTGGTGGCGACAGGACGTTCAGATTTTCCCAACCAGGTCAATAATTCACTTGGATTTCCCGGTATATTCAGGGGCACCCTTGATGTAAGGGCGAGAACCATTACTGATGAGATGTGCCTTGCAGCCACATATGAACTTGCCAAAGTGGCAGAAGATAAAGGATTAAGGGAGGATTATATAATCCCGAGTATGGATGAATGGGAAGTTTATCCAAGAGAAGCAGTTGCTGTGGCAATGAAAGCAATTGAGCAGGGCGTTGCAAGAAAAGTGCATTCAAAAGACGAACTATATAAAATGGCAGAGGAAAAAATTAGAAGAGCACGGGAAATGACACGCCTCCACATGGAAAAATTTATAAAACCCCTGCCAGAGGGCATCTAAAGGCTAAAAAAGAGGCCCTTTGAAAGGGCCTCTTTTTAAATATCAGGATTTACAGAGACAACTTTATTTCCACCCTCAAGTTTGGCTGTTTTAATGGCCTGTTGTGCTCTCTGTATAAGTGTTTTAAGGGTATCCTTTTTAAAAGCAGATGCCGCTGTTACACCTATACTCACAGTTATTTTCTCTCTCGGGAATGGATAATTTTCTACCCTCTTTTTAATCTTCTGCGCTAACATCACAGCCTGCTCAAGGGTGGTCCTGGGCAGGAGGATGGCAAACTGGGCATTGCCAACCCGTGCAATAGTATCCTGTCCACGAAGGGTACGTGAAAGGATTGTACCTATTGCTTTAATGAGACTATTGGCATCCTCTTCTGTATAGCTCTCCACATATTCGTGGAAACCATCAACGTCAAGTATCATAAAAGAAAGTGGATGCCCTGCGCTATGAGAGAGCTCCAGTTCTTCCTTCGCGATATTAACAAAATATTTCATGTTAAACACATAGCTCACGGGATCAAGGAAGGCTATTCTTCTCAGCATTTTTAAAGTTTCCATGCGTGCAATAGAAAGCCCGAGAATGGAACCAAACAATGTAGCTGCAGCAAAAACAGGATGCTCACTATGTAGGGGAATTTTTGACAGG
>JALVLE010000252.1 GCA_027033555.1 Caldifarciminota bacterium
CACTTTAGGATGACAAAAGAATCGAACATTAGAAAATTTTTTTACGATTTCAGAAGTGCCATCGCTTGAACCGTTGTCAACTACAATTATTTCATACAAGTGCTTTGGATAATTCTGATTATTGAGACTGTTAATACAAGCTGCTATTGTTTTTGCACCATTTAAGACTGGGATTATTATGGAGATTCTGTCTAACGCTTGGTTTTGCCGTGGTTTTTTCATATAAGAAAGAATTACTCTTTTATTTTTTTATGTCCTTGGTTGTGGCTCCTTACTTAGCCCAAAATAATCTTGTTAAATGCTCGCGAAGTAGCCTTTGATTTCGTGGATCGCTTACTTTTTTAAAAATCATTTCTGGCTCGTAGATTTTGTTTTTTTCCAAATCGTCTAAATAACCAGGAGGGCGCTGCACCTCCCATTTTTTTACAGCTTTCTCAAAATAATCTTCCACAGTAGAAATAACTCGTGCTGGCGACCCCGCTGCCACAGAATTTGGAGGTATGCTTTTTGTAACTACAGCACCAGCACCGATTACTGAATTTTTTCCTATTTTCACTCCTGGCAATATGATAGCATTTTGCCCTATAAAACAATTATCTTCTATTTCTATTGGCCCAAACACCTGCAGATCAGGGAACTTATCTCTGAATATCCATACTCCACCATCATGAGTTAAAAGACATACTCCGCTAGCGACAGTGCAATGATTACCTATTTTGACAAGATATGGTGCATCGAGTTTTCTAATGAAAATTCTATTTCTTTTGCCAATTTGAGCGCCCTGTTTGCGAAATAAATTCTCAATTGTATATTCATTATAACCAGCGAGTTCGATTTTCTCACGAAATCTTTTTGTCAGGATGATCAGTAAGTTTAAAAACTTTTTCATAGGCTATCAATGGCATAGTTGATACTAAAAAGCGTTTAAAATTTACTTACTCTTTTGTATCCGATGATTAATTTAATAAGGTTCTTTAAAAGTTGACAGGCTCTGTAAGGAAAAAGAACACTACAATCTACTTGAATAATTTTAATAAATTTATCCTCTGAAATATACCCTGGTATGTTTATTCGAGGGATCTCAAATGCTTCTAATTTTGCAAATCGTATATCTGAGGTGAAGACCTTTACATATCCTACTTGTCTGGCGGTTTCCAATATAAGAGATGATTTTCCTCCATATGGGAGACTAAGATATTTTACTTCTTTAGAAAGTCTATCCTCAATTGTTCTTTTAGAATCTTGAAGCTCTCTTATCAGTTCACTTTTTGAAAGACGAGGCAGGAAAAAATGATTTTTTGTATGTGATTGAATAGAAATTCCACATCTGTTTAATTCACTTACTTGATTCCATGTAAGAAAACCTCTATCCCCGATTTTCTCTGTTATAAGGAAAAGGATTATCTCAAGATCTTTACCTTTAAGGATTGGAAATGCGTGATGATAAAAACAAGAAAAACCATCATCAAAAGTTATAATATGCCTATAAGCGCTTTTTTGTTTTAAAAGTGAATTTATTTGATCCTTAAATCTATAAAGCGATAAATTATATTTCTCATTTATGCCTTTATTGTTAATCCTATGGTATAAAAGTACAGGAATCTTCAAATACGGCTCCTTAAGATTTGAAAATATAAGTTCTCAATATCTCGCGTTCTTTTCCTTATATCGAATAACTCCTCCGCCCTTTTTCTGGCATTTTTTGCAAACTTTTCTCTAAGCACAGAATTCTCAATGATCTTTTTTATAGCTTCCGCAAGCCTTTTAACGTCCCCAGGTGGTACTAAGTAGCCGCAATGTCCATCAACTATTATTTCTGAGGGGCCTGGAATGTCTGACGCCACAACAGGGATACCCTGGGACAAGGCTTCTATAGCAGTGAGACCAAAACCCTCAGGAAAAGTAGTGCTTGGAAGGATTAGCACATCCATGGCCTTTATCAAAGTTGTTCCATCGTCCCGCCATCCGGTGAAAAGTATCCTTTCAGTTAAACCTAATTTATTAGTTAATTTCATAAGCTCTTTTTTTAACTTAAAATCATCTTGGGTCAAGCCATCCCCAACTATAACGAATTTTGTTTTTTCAGTAGAACTGTTGCAAATTTTCGCTGCAGCCCGTATAAATTCTTTATGCCCTTTCCCTTCGGTGATTCGAGCTACCATACCAATAATTTTTTTTTCACTATCTATGTTAAGTGCGCCTTTAATTATCCTTTTTGATTTCTGCGATGCGGGAGTAAGCTGTTGAAGATCCATGCCGTTATATACGCGAGTAAGTTTATCAATCGGCACATAGGACGAGTATTTTTTCCTGGCATAATCAGTCAAACATATAAAGCCTGTAACTCTACCGGCAATAAGCTTCTCTATCCTTGACCATGATCTCGTATCGTGAAGATGGCAAATGCAGGGAATCTTGCATAAGGTACCTGCTAATATTGCCGACAAACCGGTACGTATTGGGGTGTTTATATGAATTATGTTAGCGGAGTAATTTTTTATGATATTGACAAGTTGGAAGGTTTCCGGCAAAATCTTTGTCAAAAAATAGAAAAAGAATTTTCTATAACCTTCAATCTTGGTTGGTTGAAATGCAGGATTGCCCTTGGTTGCGTCGGCATCACTGAGCCTAAAAAATTTGAAACCAGATTTTTCTATTTCACGAATAATTGGTCCGTAATCGCTGACAGCAATCAAGGGCTCAAACCGGGTCTTATCAAGATGCAAAAGCCAATCTCTTAAGCACCTCGAAGAACCTCCATAACCACTAGATGGTTCATAATAAAGAATTTTTATTTTTGAGCTATTCATTATCTGGTATTAAGATTCGAGAAAAATAGATTTTTCAGGCAGCTGAAACTTTTCATTGGCTGTCTCTGTCATCTTGTGCGACATTCGAATAAGAAAAATCGCCTTATCTATCATTCCCCAAAAAACCCAATAGAGACTCATCAAGGTGAAGTACGTCCATCTATCGCCGAATATATTATTCAACATACAGGCTATTACACATCCGCAAAATCCGATACCCAGCCCCCTCAAAACCTTATCTTCGCCTGATTTAAAGAGCCTCCATCCACTACTAAAACCACTTACAAATAGTCCAAGAAAAATTATAGTTCCAATAATACCAGTCTCTGCCATAAAAGAAAGATACTGATTATGAGTACTGAGCCAGGTTTGTCGTCCATCAAAATAAGAAAAGGTATATAGACCATGCCCCACAACAGGACTTTCGCAGAAAAGATCGTAAGCGTGGGCCCAAATTTCAAGTCGGTGTTCTGAAGAGGAATCCAAACGCTCCTGAGAGTAACCTTCTTTAGTTTTGGTCATTTCTGCTCGTTGAAACACGCTCTCGGGCAAAATAAAAGGAGAGGCAATAACAAAAGCAAGCAGCACCGGTAATATGCGTTTGGCTTGGAGTGGACTGAGAAAGAGCAATCCCCCGGCCGCTCCTATCCATGCTCCACGGGAAAAAGAAAATATAAGGGAATAAAGGTTACCGGCTATGGCCAAAGC
>JALVLE010000253.1 GCA_027033555.1 Caldifarciminota bacterium
TAGTGTTCAAAACTTCCCTGTAGGTCTCTCCTCTCCGCTTTTCCATTCCAATGTAATAATTTTTGGCCATATCAAGCTCATCCTTCATTATTTTTCCGCTTAAAATCTCGTTTCTTATTTTTTCTATTTCCAAAGATACCTCTTCAACATTTTCCATTCCAGTTTCAGCAACCACCTCAAAAAATCCAGGAAAGTATTTGTCTTTTATTATGAACCCCCTGTTGAGCTCTGAGGTGGCGTAATATACAAGCCCAAGCTCCTCCCTTAACCTGTTAAGCAATCTGGCATTAAAAGAGCCCTCTCCAAGAATATATGACAAGAGTTTTAATGATAGGTAGTTTTTCTCATTTCTAATGGATACAGGTGTAAAATAAGAAAGATAAGCATTGGCAATGTTTTCCTTAAAAAGCCTTATGTTTTTTGGCTCATATTCAGCCGGACTCCGAGGTATCTTCAAAAAGTTGCCTTCAAAGTGATTTATTATTTTCCTGGCAAAATCAATTATTTTCCTCGTATTATAGGAAGACACGACTATTATGTCCACATGAGATCTTAAAAATATCTCACTGTAAAACCTTTCAATATCCTTTAATGTAATGCTTTTTATCCCATCTTTTTCTCCATAAACACTGTTAGCAAGCTCACTTCCCCTGTACAATATTCTGTGAACTGCCCTTGAAATTATATATTCAGGGTCTTCCTCTGAAATCGCAATCCTGTTTATTCTTTTCTTCTTCGCTATCTCAAGATCCTTTAAAGTAAACTCAGGGAGACTTATATACTCTGCAAGCGTCTCAAAAGATTTTTTAATTTTGACATTTAAAAAGGCAAAATGCACAAAACTCTTACTAAGTGCATTCTGGGCACTTACTTTCGCACCCAGCATCTCAAATTTCTCATTCAACCGGTTTCTTTCCTGCAAAATTTCATAAAATACGCCACTCAATCCCTTTTTGTCTCCATCCAGATAGGCACCATGGTGCAAAAGAATTGTTCCCCTTGTTACAGGATAATCCCACAAAGGTTTTGCCACAATTACTCTTCTATTTTCTCCAGCATCAATGTCTATTCTTCTTTTTATCATTTTTCCATCAATATCCCGGCGGTTGCCTTTTGAAAATCAAAATATTTTTCATATACATCCCGTAGCCTTTCAAACCTCACATTAAACAGTCTTAAAAAATATTCATTTATATCTTCCTCATTTGAGAGTAAAACAAACTCTCCGAGGGATTCTCCCAGTGTCCTCACACTCTCCCTTGAATAAACGGTGTCTGCGTAAAGCCTGAAAAGTGCTCTTTTAAAACGCTTTTTGGTAAATAAACCAGAAGGCCTCTCAAAGAGTCTTTTTAACCTTGCCAGAGCCTTCAGCGGGTCTATATTATCCTTCACGATTCCGGTGATGGTGTGTATATTACAAGCCTGGGTTTCGTACACTTCTGTAGCAATTGATGTGAAAACTCCTTCTTTTTTGACCAGCTTATTGTACAAATAGGAACTTTTTCCATCTCCAAGCATGGTGGATAATACATCAAGATATACGCTATCTTCGTGGCTCAGGGGTACTGTTTTAAAAATAAGCGTTACGACCCGGGTATCAAATTTCTCCCGTTTCATAACAAAAAATCTCTCTTCCTTTTGCTCCGGCTCAATATCACAGGACACAACCCTGTGATAACTCCCTTTTTTCACAAGCCCCGAGAAAATTTTAAGAGCATCATCAATCACCTTACTGGTAACATTTCCCGAAAGCACTATGAAAGAATTCTGAGGAGCATAGTACTCCTCATAGTAAGCCTTCACGTCACTCAATGTGAGATTCTGAAGGTCTTTTTCAACACCAATTACCGGGTACCTGTAAGGATGCAACAGAAAGGCTGTATAAAAAAGCCTTTCTGAAAATATACCAAATGGATTATCCACAACCGTGAGCTTTTTTTCATCCAGCACAACGTTAAGTTCTTTTTGAAAATCCTGGAACGTAAGATTCTCCATTCTATCTTTCTCATATTCAAAAACCCTCCTTGCAATTGCCGCAGGAAATTGAGCATAAAACACTGTTGCATCCCACGAAGTGTAGGCATTTGAATCCCCACCATAATATGAAAGCAGTTTAGTAAGATAGTTCCCCTCGTATTTCTCTGTCCCTTTGAACATGAGATGCTCAAGGAAATGGGAAATGCCCCTTTCTCCTTCCTTTTCATAGCCTGAGCCTGCTCTGTAATAAAGGTTCATGTATATAATATCCGGGAAAGGTCTTTTTATATAGTAAATCACGAACCCATTATTAAGAACTTCTTTTCTGTATTTTACGGGATGTATGTTCATGCGAATCTTTTAAGGGCTCTCTCTATTTCCCTTTCAATAGCCTTCTTTTTCAACTCCTCTCTTTTTTCATACTTTCTTTTACCCTTTACAAGGGCTATTTCCACTTTAACAAGATTGTTTTTAAGATAAATCTTCAGTGGTATTATGGTAAGCCCTCTTTCTTTAACTTTCCCTATTAATCTCTTAATTTCATATTTGTGAAGCAACAATTTTCTTTTCCTTTCAGGGTCTATTTTGAGGATGGTATTTTTATCATAGGGAGAGACATGCAACCTTTTTATCCATGCCTCACCGTTTTTAATCTCAACGTAACTGTCCTTTAAGCTCACCCTTCCCTGCTTTATAGATTTGACCTCAGGACCTAAAAGCACAATGCCTGCCTCAAAGGTTTCCAGTATTTCAAAATCATGCCTGGCCTTTCTGTTCTCTTGTATAACCCGGATACTCATTTTCTTATTTTTACCTCCAGACTATGTGTAATCCCACCCTCACCATAAAAATCAGCAAAATAATACAATGTTATAATATGCGTTTTAAGAATAAGACCTAAAAAGAGTCCGTTTAATATATCTTTGCCTCCACCAAATCTCATATCTTTATATTTTGTTGTATATCCAGCAAAAGCTGTTAGCATAGAATGCAGTGGCACACCTGCTCCTGTCCAGAAACTGGTACCACTATAAGGAGTAAATTCAAAAGTAATATATGGACCCGAATTCTTAAGGTCCAAATACAATGTCCAGTCTAACTGAAAATTAATGAGCTCCACGGGATTTAAAGAGGTCCCAAGATCTCTCAAAACCAGACAGGTTGCCAATCTCTTAAGGATACGCCTTGAATAAAAAAACGAAAGAGATATACCCGGGTTATACCAGTTATCAGCAGTCTCCAGATAAAAGGAAGATTTTAAAAAAATTGTTCCTTTATGTGGACTGGTATAAACCTCTTTTTTAATTCCAAACCCAGCTGCACTATAAGAAAAAGAACCCACCTTATATCCCTGCACATCCGTTTTCTCCATTTCACCTGAAGAAAGAAGAAACAGCTCTGTCTCAAGATCTTTCAAAGGCATAGAAAAACGCGAAAAAGGGATACCAAATGCAGTATATCCACCGGTTATCTGAAATTTGTGGGATGATCTATAAAGATGATATGCCCTGTGTAATGTAAAAATGTCAGCATTGAATGATGTAAAGAACATAGTATATGCAAAAACTATATTTACCAGAAACATTTTAGCTTTGAATAAACCTGAATTTTTTAATCTTTACCGGAGGAATCCTGTACCTGAAAGGAATGCGAGAACTGTAAAGCTCTGCCTGCCCTATATCCTCCGAGCCCCTGCCCACAATCAGGTTCTCATCTGACAAAATATCAAATAAGCTCACATTAAACCGCATATTTGTAAGAGATTTCACAAGCTTTCCATTTTCAATAAGAAAAGTGCCATCTCTGGTCATTCCTGTAAAGACAAGTTTTTGCACATCAACAACATTTACATAATGGAATCGCGTAATCAATATCCCCTTTTCTGTTTCTTCAATTAACTCATTGAGGGTTTTCTCACCTTCTGTAATCACAAGATGCAGCAAATATACTCCCCCAAAGGGACCAAAAGCATGCCCCGTGGATTCTGTTCCTGCCCTTTTAGCACTCTTTCGGTCATAGGCTATATTTTTAAAAACCCCTCTTTCCACTAACGTAAGCTTCTTCTTTTCAACACCTTCTCCATCGTATTTCAACGGGAAAAGTGTTTCATCCTCAGGGTCATCTATAATGGTAAGATTTTCGGAAAAAACCTTCTCTCCCAATTTGCCCTTTAAGGGTGAATATCCATCCACATGCGCTTCTCCAGAAAATGCAAAATGCGACATAAAGGAAATAAGGTTAGAAAATGCAAGAGGCTCCATTATAACCGTGTACTCTCCTGCTGGCAATCTTGAAGGCTCTCCAAAAGAAAGTTTTGTCTGTATGATATGTGCAATATTTTCCATGTCTATATCATCAAGCTTTCTTATACTCCTTTGTACCCATACACTGTTATTATTTTCGGGCGATAGGGCAAGAATATTGAGCTGGGCATCATTGTAAGAGATAAAAAGTTCAAAACCTGTTGAGTGGAAAGCATTTATCCACGTTTTGTACGTAAAAAAAGCCCCATAGAATTTATACTGTGGAAACCTTTCAAAAAGTTGTGATAGAATTGAAGCTCTTCTATCGGGCGTAAGCTCCTCTATCTCTCGGGATAAAGAAATTGTCTCAAGAGACATTTCTTTCTGTAAGTCCGGCAAATGTGGATCCTCAGGTGACACCTTTGCAATTTCTTCACTTTTTCTCAAAGTGAATATTAAAGCATCTTTATCAAAACTGCTGGTTGTGGCTGTACCTGTCTTCTTGCCGTATCTTGAACGCACAATTACGTGAGCCACATCACTATGCATATGCTGATGAAAAGTTGAATTGGCAAACCTTAAAAAACTCACCTCTGCATTTCCCGACACAACTTCAAGTCCATCACTTTTGCGAATACGATTTAATTCTCTACCTGGCTTTTTTACATCAATCATTTTTCCCACTCCTCAATGTTTATAACCCTTCCAGCTTTTATCACTTTTTTAAACTTACCCTTCAATTTTTTTCCCACAAATGGAGTATTTTTTGATCTGGATAAAATAAAATCTTCAGTAAGAATGTATTCCTCTTCAGGATCAAAGATGGCAATATCAGCACGCTTACCAGGGAGGATAGCCCCTCTATCTCTAAGAGAAAAAATCTCAGCTGGAGCCAACGTGGTTGCCCTTAAAATAACGTGTAAAGGAAGCTCACCTTTCAGTACAAGTTCAGTATAAAGAAGAGAAAAATAAAAATCAAGAGAGATCATACCCCAGGGTGCGGTATTAAAATCTGTTGTTTTTTCGTACCAGTTATGAGGGGCATGATCAGTGGCTATTACATTGATAACCCCCTCCATAAGTGCCTTTATAAGGGCCTTTCTATGTGCTTCTGTCCTTATCGGCGGATTAACTTTGTAAAGTGGGTCAAAAAGGTCAATATTCTCCTGCGCAAGGATAAGATGATTGGGAGTGACTTCTACTGTAACCCTTACCCCTTTTTCCCTGGCCTCTTTGATAATTTCTACAGAGCCCTTTGAAGAAACATGAGCAATGTGCAGCTTTCCTCCAGTAATCTCCGCAAGCTTTACATCTCTATAAACAGCAATTTCTTCTGCAGCCGCCGGATAGCCTTCCAATCCCTTTTCGTAGGAAAGTTGAGATTCATGAACTACACCTTGAGAAAGAGTTCTATCCTCTGCATGTGAAATTATAGTTGTATTAAAAGCCCTTGCATATTCAAGTGCCCGCCGCATCACACCTGAATCCTGAACCCAGTTACCATCATCAGAGAACCCGATAGCTCCACCTTCCACCATATCCCCTATTTCTGCAAGCTCTTTTCCCATTCTACCTTTTGTTATGCTACCTACTGGATATATGTCTATAAGTCCAACCTCTTTTCCCCGCCTCTTTACGTATTCCACAAGCGCTCTTGAATCAATAGGGGGATTTGTGTTTGGCATTGCAAAAAGAGTGGTAACGCCACCATGTATGGCTGCTTTTGAAACACTCTCAATATCTTCTTTGTATTCAAACCCTGGTTCTCTTGTATGCACATGTACATCAATGAGCCCAGGTAATACATACATTCCAGTAGCATCTATAACATCTGCATCCCTTACATTTAAATTTTCCCGGAGGTCCTTTATCACTCCATCCACAACAAGCACATCTACAATATTTTCCTCCCCTGACTCCACATTTACAACTCGTCCACCTTTAATTACCAATTTCTCCATCCTGCCTCTCCCCACTTATAAAATGGTACAGCACAGACATCCTTACAGCCACACCGTTGGTTACCTGCTGAAGTATCACATTATTCTTTTCTTTCATAATATCAAAATCCATTTCTACACCCCAATTTACCGGCCCCGGATGCATAACAAGTGGCTCTTTCTCAAGCATCTCAAGATCCTCAGGGGTTATTGCGAAAAACTTTCTGTATTCTCTTATAGTAGGGAAAAAACTGCCTTTTAGCCTCTCATTCTGAATTCTCAACCCCATCACCACATCAACATCTCTGAGAGCCTCTTTTTTATCATAATAAATTTTTGCTCCCAGGCTTTCAAACTCCTGTGGCACCAATGTCGGAGGGCCAAACAATCTAACCTCAGCACCCATCTTTAAAAGCCCGTGAATATTTGAACGCGCTACTCGCGAATGTCTCACATCTCCTGCAATCAGAACCTTAATGCCTGCGAGCTTTCCGAGCCTTTCTTTAATAGTCATTATATCAAGAAGTGCCTGGGTGGGGTGTTCATTCATTCCGTCTCCGGCATTAATCACCGCAGCATCAGTATATTTAGACAAAAAATGGGGAAGCCCGGATGCCACATGCCTTATAACAAACGCATCTATACCCATAGCGTCAACATTCTTCAATGTATCCAGAACCGTCTCTCCCTTCAAGAGTGCACTTTGCGATCCTGAAATGTTTAAAGTATCCGCTGAAAGGCGTTTTGCAGCAAGCTCAAAAGAACTTCTGGTTCTTGTTGAGGGTTCAAAAAACATAAAGCACACAGTTTTTCCTCTTAAAGTGGGTATTTTTCTAATAGGTCTTTTTAAGACCTCCTTCATCGAGAATGCAGTCTCAATGAGAATTTCTATCTCCTTGTGTGTAAGGAATCTCAGACCAAGCAAGTCCTTGCGTTTTAACCCTTCTTGCATCCTTTGAATTATATATGCTTCCCCATGTCTAATCAATTATGCGCTTTTCTTACATACCTATACGTCTGTCCATATGACCTTCTCTCAAAACAAATAGGGTTTGACAGATTATGGAGCCCCCTTATCATTACATATTATGTCAAATGATGTATTTAAACCCATCAAGCGATTGGAAATATCAAATTTCAAATCCATACGCTCAATAAACATACAAACAAGTAGAATAAACATTTTCATAGGAGAACCAAACTCTGGTAAAACCAACATATTAGAGGCTATCAGTCTTTTTTCTTTACTCATAAAGAATTGATAAGGTACGATGAGCCTATAAACCTATTTTATGACCATGAAATCACTCAACCCATTGAGATAAAAACTTATTTCCACAAAAATTTGTAAATAACGACGATATAGCTCACATATCAATTAAATGCAACACATTAAAGCCACTTGCAAAAGGCACCATTCCAATAAAGGAAGACAACACAATAAAACTGGTTAAAATAAACGGAGACTATAATGTTAACGCTGGTGCTTTTAATTTTAGTCCTTTTTTATTACATGCTCTTGTAAAACCTTTTAAATTTAAAGTACTGGATAGATTTTACGGCCGAAATACAGAAGGTTTGCACCCACCTCTTGGTGACAATCTTGTAATGTTATTAAAAACGAACAAAGAGCTACGCAAGAATATAGCCTCAATATTCTCCAGATATGGGTTGAAATTGGCAGTAAAATTCAGCGAAAAAAAATTAGAGCTTCAAAAAGAATCAGAAGGTATTATTATCTCATATCCATATAATACAATCTCTGACACTCTGCAAAGAGTTGTATTTTATATAACTGCTATAAAAACTAACAAATATTCTGTTTTGATTTTTGATGAACCAGAATCCTATGCCTTTCCATATTATACAAAATTTATAGCAGAGGAAATTGCACAAGATTCAAATAATCAATATTTCCTTTCTACTCATAACCCTTATTTGATACTCTCCATACTTGAAAAAGCTCCAAAAGATGATGTTTGTGTTCTTGTCACATACTTTAAGGATTACGAAACGCGTATAAAACCCCTGAAAGAGGAGGAGAAAAGTGTAAAATCGTTCTCAAAAAAGACAATATCAGACAAAATATTATCATTGTTCTTCAGCCACGACTTGAAGAATGGCTATTATATGTTAGCAAAATAAACAACATAAACATATCGGAATACAATCTTCCGGCAAATGGGGTTGAACTCCATACCGTTATAAACTCATATCCTAAAAATTACAAAAAACTTGTTGAAAAAATTAAAAGTACATACTGTGGGAGAAAATTAGTAGAACTTTTTACAAAGTATGCATGATTTTAAGTATTACCCGGGGGAAATTCCCCGGGTACCCCATACCACTATTACTCAAAATTCCATTTTTATTTTAGCATACATTTCTACCCGCCCATCAAAATTGGTAAATAAATTTGAGGCTTTAGACTTTATGAAATACGCACCCAGGGTAACAGTGACGTCATCATAAGGGGTATAAGAAAGCTCCGGCACATATACAATCCCATAGGTGTTTTTAACATCATTCTTTTTTGCCGTCATTACACCACTCAATGGCACTATTTTTAAGCGATCATTCAGGAAAGTCTTTTCAAGCCGGAATACCAGATAATCATGGAGACTATCTCCCTGCTCATGCAGAAAACCGTGTATAAATTGTGCATTGAGATAAAAGCCGTGTTTGAAATGATAATCCCCTCCTATTACGTACTTAAAATACGGTGATTTTAGCATGGTATCATAAACTGTAACCATGCCCGAATATGTAGGGAACGTCTTTTTTACAATAAATTCATCCGGGAAAAATACCCCACCTTCTCCCCAGAACCCTATTCCATATATTGAAGTAGCGAAATCAAGTCCCAGCACACTTACGTGATTAAAGGCTTCCTGGGTACTCAGAACCATATTACCGAAACTATCTACTGGAATAAGCGCAATTGTTTTCGGAAGTGGTACTCCTGCGTATCCATTAAAATACGATACGGAAAAATCAATACCCTTTATAGTGCCCATTAATCTCAATCCAAGTTCCCCGGATTCCTTTAATTCTTTACCGGGTAATGAAAGGAAATCCTCTCTCCGGAGTATGTTAACATTTAGGGTGTCAAATGCTTTCGTGTCAAATAAAGCGTTTAGATACTCATTTGAAGGTAAAACCGCAGGCCTGAATCGTGGGACAAAATCAGCTTCAAAGCTGAAAGCATCCTGCGTATAAGTTCCTTTTAGTGCGAGAATACCTTCTTTTTCTCCAAAATTAAGGAAATCTTCATAATTGTATGGACTCAAGTTACTGGTAGGATTGAGTTTATCAGCTGTTCCCCAAGCTATTATCTGCTTGCCAGCCCTTACATCAAGGTTCTCATTTAAAAAGCCGTAAACGTCAACATATGCCTCTCTTACATCAATCAACGAACCTGTTTTTTCCCTGCTACCACCAGATAGGTCATTTACGCTATTTATATCTGTTATGTCATAGGCGCTGAACCGTATTTCAGAATACATTCTTACGTTTTCATTGGGAGTAGCCTCAAAATCAAGAAATAGTTTTCCCTCATTCCATGTGCATTCTGTCGTATCATTTAGCCTCAACCTGCTATAAAATAGTAAAGACCCGGAGGTGTTTACCTCTGCATAAAGTACTGAAAACAAGAGAGTTACAAGAAATATGATAGACTTCTTCATATTCTATCCCCTCCTTAAGTACCTCTTCGTAAATACGTTTTTAGGAAGATGTGTATCTACTTCTATTTTATCAATGTACATAATAGTCTTATGATTCTTTTTAAGGTCCTCCATAGAAATAACCGTTGGAATATAGTAATTTTTCACCTTCCTGACTTTC
>JALVLE010000254.1 GCA_027033555.1 Caldifarciminota bacterium
GCTACGGGCTTACAAAGAAAAATAAAATCCACAACAATTTGAAAATACTGCCAGACTGCTTTATAATTATAGCGCTTACGGGGCGTAGCGCAGGTTGGATAGCGCGCCTGCCTTGGGAGCAGGAGGTCGGTGGTTCGAGTCCACTCGCCCCGATGGAAGAGCGCCCGTAGCTCAACAGGATAGAGCAGTGGATTTCTAATCCACTGGCTGGGGGTTCGAGTCCCTCCGGGCGCGCCATGTGGTGAGAGTAGCTCAACTGGCAGAGCGCTGGACTGTGGCTCCAGTGGTTGGGGGTTCGAGTCCCCTCTCTCACCCTTTTTTTTATTTATGCAGACAGCCTGTATAAAAACTCTAAACTGTTCTGAAACATTAAAATCCTTATGTCCCCAAAAGGAGGAGGCGTATGAAAAGAGAACATTGGGGTTCTCGTATAGGACTTGTGCTTGCTGTGGCAGGTAATGCTGTGGGTTTGGGAAATTTCTTGAGGTTCCCGGTTCAGGCTGCAAAGCATGGTGGTGGAGCCTTTATGATTCCCTATTTTCTCGCCTTCCTGTTACTTGGTATTCCTCTTATGTGGGTAGAATGGACAATTGGACGATTTGGTGGGACACGTGGGCATGGCACCACTCCTGGAATGTTTGATGAAATGTGGAAGCATCCTATTGCCAAGTATATAGGTTCTATAGGAGTACTTCTCCCGTTGATGATCGGGGTATATTACGTGTATGTTATGACATGGTCATTGGGCTACGCTTTTTACTCAATCGTGGGTAAAATGAATTTTACAGTTTTTTCCCAGGCAAAAGAATTTTTTAATGGGTATATCGGAGTTGCACACAATACCTATTTTACATCAATTACACCGGCGTATATTTTTTATCTCATCGGTTTTGGACTTACTGTGTTTGTTATTATGAAAGGAGTATCAGGTGGAATTGAGAGGCTGGCCAAAATAGCTATGCCGGCGTTATTTATTTTCGCAATACTCCTGGTAGTGAGGGTATTGACTATTGGTACACCTGATCCTCTGCATCATCCATCGTGGAACATTAATAACGGGCTTGGTTTTATGTGGAATCCTCGTTTTGATGCCTTGAAAGAGGGTTCTACCTGGCTCGCAGCTGCGGGACAGATATTCTTTACACTGAGTCTTGGAATAGGTGCAATACAGTGTTATGCCAGCTATGTGAGAGAGAATGAGGACATAGCTCTTGCCGGCCTTACTACAGCTTCAACCAATGAGTTCGCTGAGGTTATTCTGGGCGGAACCATAGCTATCCCGGCAGCTTATGCTTTTTTTGGACCGGAGATTTCTAAAATTGCGGGGACTTTTGATCTTGGCTTTAAAACTTTACCCCTGGTATTTGCAAAGATACCTTTTGGTAGCATATTTTCTGCTTTGTGGTTTTTGCTTCTATTTTTCGCAGGGATAACATCCTCAGTAGCGCTTGCACAACCACCTGTTGCATTTTTAGAAGACGAGCTCGGAATAGAGCGAAACAAAGCTGCTATAATTGTTGGAATTATTCTTTTTATCTTTTCCCAGCCGGTAATATTCTTTTTATCCCATGGGTTCCTTGATGAAATAGACTGGTGGATGGGTACCTTTGGACTCGCATTCTTTGCAACCCTTGAAATTTTTATTTTTAACTACGCTTTCGGTACACGGAAGGGGTGGGAAGAATTACATAAAGGTGCAAAGATTCGCGTTCCTGGAATTTTCTATTATATCATACGCTATGTCACCCCTGTATTTTTGCTGTTTATATTTATTTATTGGTCTTTTACAGATGGTAAGGCCAAGCTCCTCATGGAGGGTGTATCACCCCAGGATAGACCGTACATAATGCTTGCGAGAGTTATTATGCTGTTGTTCTTTATAGCAGGCATAGTACTTGTGAAAATAGCCTGGAACAGAAAACAGGTTCGTAAGGAGGAAATTCAATGACAACCCTTGGCTGGATTTTTATGCTCACTTTCTGGGGAATAATTATAGCTCTTCTTGTGTATTGTTTTAGTAAATTGCTTGCTGAATAGAAAGTTATTTTTTTGACTTTTAAAACTGTGACCGTATAATTTAAACAAAGCAAAAGGAGGTTATATATCAAATGACTACAGGATTTGTATTGGCAATCATAGGAGCAGGGCTTGCAGCCGCACTACCCGGTATAGGCTCGGCAATAGGTGTTGGTATGGCAGGAAGGACTGCGGCAGGGGTTCTTTCAGAGGATCCTGATAAATTTGGTAAGCTTTTCCTGCTGGTAGCTCTTCCTGGGACGCAGGGGTTTTATGGTTTTATTGCCGCTCTGTTTATTATTATTAAAATAGGAATTCTTGGAACACCTGCGTTAGACCTTTCTCTTGAGAAGGGGCTTGCCATACTCTTTGCTGCTCTTCCTATTGTTATAGCCGGTTACTTCTCTGCAATTTTTCAGGGAAAGGTATGTGTGGGGGGCGTGGAAATGACTGCCAAAAAGCCTGAAGCTTCCATGAAACCTGTAATATATGGTGCCATGGTGGAAACGTACGCAGTACTTGGCTTGCTTACTACCATATTCCTCCTTTTGGGCATTAAAATTTAACTTTAAAAAGAGGGACAGAAATTGCCCATAGAAAAACTCATTAAGAAAATAAAAGAAGAGGCTGAGAAAAAGGCCTCAGAGATACTTAAAGAGGCAGAAGAGGAAAGGAAGAAGATTCTGGAGAATGCAGAGAAAGAACGGGTAAAGATAATTACATTTGCAAAGCGAGAAGCGCAGGAGAGAAAAAAGGCAAGGGTGCAGGCAATTATAGAGGAAGAGAGAATAAACGAGGAGAAGAAAATTACAGCAAAAAAGCGGGAGATAGTGGAAAGTGTCTTTAAGCGTGCCATGGTTATACTAAAGAATGAAGACGCGGATGAATATAAAAAACATGCAAAAAGGCTTTTTAAACTTGCTGTACAGGATGGAGATGAGGAAGTAGTACTTGATGTGGATGAAAGGCGTATTGGAAGTGGTTTTATTGCAACTTTAAATAAGGAAAACGGATGGAATCTCAGGCTTTCCTCCGAGAGAGAAAAAATGGGTGGAGGGTTCAAACTGAAGAAAGGCAAAAAGGTGGTAGATTTTTCCTTTCCCACGCTGTTTGAGACTGTGGGAGAGGATCTTCTTCCCGAGATTGTTAAAATCCTCTTTCAACAATGATCAATCTGCCATTTCATAGATTCCCATCATATGGAAAAGAAGAACCCCACTACACCTATGCATGTGGTAGGATAAGAGCCCTGGAGAGCACGCTTTTAGATAGGGTAAGGGTACAGCGACTGAAGGAGCTTAAAACAGCAGGTGAAGTTTTTAGAAACCTGCAGGACACGTATTATTCAAGGTTTTTACAGAACATTGAAAAGCCAGAAGAGTTTATAAATATAATCCCTTCGGTACGTGAGGAGACTCTGGGTGTTGTAATTGAATTGCTGGAGCCTGAGTATGGAAAGGAGCTGCTTACGGAATACGATTT
>JALVLE010000255.1 GCA_027033555.1 Caldifarciminota bacterium
CCGAAATAGGTTTTCTTAGAGGAAAATTATCCGCTTTAGATTTATCGACTATATGCTCAATTACTCTTCTATTCTCAAAGACTATTTTGTTCGACATCCGTTCAGCCTCATCCAAAACTTCTTTTAGTATAGGTGCAGCGTTTAAGTCTATAGTCGAGAAATCTTCACCCATGTGAAAAGATACCGTCTCTATATCTGCAATCTTGATAAATGCTGCTGAAAGTATGTGCTGAGCTGTGTGCTGACGGGCTATCTCTTTTCTCCTTTCTTCATCAATCCAAAAATCATGCTCTCCGGGAACGATCTCACCATCAAGAACATGATAAATATATCCCTTTTTCTCAAAAACCCTAAGGACTTTTCTATCACCTATTTTTCCCCTGTCACCAAGCTGACCACCTTTTCCATCTGGATAAAAAGGACTCTCTTTTGCAACAGCAACGAACTTATCTTTATCGCGGTAAACCTCTTCTAATACCATCAATTAATTGCACCCCCTAAAAAACTTGGTGCGATTGTACCACCTTTGAGATTTTTTGAAAGTGTACTCTTAAGAAAAGCTGGATCTAAACTCCACGGCGAGAGAGTTATAACTATCAATACATAATATTTTTCCAGGAAAAGCAGCATATCGGTCCAGATTATCGTACATGTTTTCAGAGAAAATCACTTAGAATAGGTCCTCTAACAGTATGTTCATGTTCAACAATTGATCTTGACGCAATTATAACATGTGTTATAGTTTTATATAACAGTATAAAAATATGCGAAGGGGGTGACGCTTTTTGAAGGGATTAATGAAAACTCGTCTTGCACTTTTGTCACTGATCGCTTCTGCACTGAGCTTGACAGTTCCTTATCCTTATTCCATCGCGTTATCTTTCACGGCTGCTGTTTTAATATTTTCAAGCATTGGAAAAATTGTGGCTGTTATTGGAGCGATCATTTCTGGAATAATTGTCATCACTCCCTTGACAATTGAATACGCGGCCGTTCACATCCCATGGGAAAACTTCGCCGAGTCGCGCGGATGGATGGGTAATGAAATGAAGTGGAACGGTGAAGCGCCAAGAGGCTTTACACATCTGAACGAAGAGAAATTTTTCAACAGCACGGAAAGATTGGAAATCTTTGGAAACAGAATCAAAGTCGTTTTATTGAAAGATGCCACAATGATACGCTTAAAGGGAGATCTTTACTACAAAAGTAACTTCACAAATCTCAAAGTTTTCTCAAAACACGGCGGAAAAATCTTCAGCCCTCCTGTCGGCGTTGTTGAAATTGATGGTATGAATATCGATATGGAAGGCTTTGAAAGATCTGTGAAGATGGAACTGAATGGAATGGAAAATTTAGTCAGGCTAAATGTTGAAGGAAAATTCAATATAGAGGTAAATGGCATGAACAATTCATTAAACCTCAAGGCCCAGGCTTTTGGCCTACTTGAAGTTTCTGGTTTGAAGAACAAAGTGAGGGTAGACTTGATGAATGCAAATTCTGGTAGCATGCGGCTCGAAGTCAACGGTATAGACAATGATGTAGAAATCAAAATTCCAAGAGATGGAAACATAAAAATTGTGAAAGAGGTTAACCCAAATTTCACAAATAAAGTGGTGATAATCAGGAGGTAACTGAAATGATAAGGGTAGACAGAATCTCTCCCATACCAGTCTACAAGCAAATAGTCCTGCAAGTGAAAAAAGAAATAATTCTGGGAAGATTAAGGAAAGGAGATAAACTCCCATCCATAAGAGATCTTTCCAACAAGTTGAATGTAAATGTCAACACCGTTTTAAAAGCGTATGAAAGGTTGTGTGCCGAAGGTATCGTGGCATCAGAGCAAGGAAAAGGATTCTTTATCAAAGAAGATTTAGAAATATCGAAAGAAGCCATAAAACTACTGAAAGAGGCCGCTAAAATGCTTAAAAACTGCAAAATCGAGATGAGCCTCGCTTTGATGATAATTCAGGAGGTGTGGAGCGATGAGAACGTTTGAATTCGTATTGAGAAAGGTGTATTGTCAGAATGGTATTAGGATATTCTTAATATTCTTTCTGTTCATGTTTCCAACAAATATCTGGAAGTCTTTTGTGGAACTTTTTATGTTTACGGGACTTCTCCCACGCGATATAGAGCACGGAGATGAAGAGATATCACTTCAGTTTCCTATAAAGAGATGGCAACTTTTCCTATATGATTTCTTCTCTGGAGCTATTCCGTTGTTGGTATCTGGATTGTTTGTCGTAGCATTAAGCTCGAGCAAAAGTATCAAATGGCTTGAGTTTCAAGAAATATCCAGGAGCTTTTTAACGATGCCGTATATATACGCATTGTGTGTACTCAGTGCTAAATATCTGCGAAGCCACTTTATCATTCCTCAGATGTTTTTGATACTGGATCTAGCACTCTGTAATATAACAGCATGGCGTTACATCAGCCCGCTAAGGCAAAGCTCATTCATATCCGCTTTAATTTCACTTTGTTTCTTCATCACCGCAGCATTTCTTTATTCAGAATTCAACTATTCTAGAGGAGTGAGAACATGATAAGAGTGTCTAATATCTCGAAAAGCTTTTCCGATGTTGTCGCACTGGCTGATGTTTCGTTCGTTATGAACACAGGAGTGAATGTGATAATCGGTCCGAACGGAGCCGGAAAAACCACCACGCTGAAATGTCTAGCAGGAGTGATAACTCCTGATTCGGGAAATATTGAGATATTCGGCAAGAGTGTAAAAGAGGCCAAAAAAGAAATTGCTTTTCTTGATGAAAACAGAAGGGTTTTCAGAAAATTCAAAGTCAAGGATTATGAGCACATAATTCCACTACTTTACAGAAATTGGGATGAAAAGCTTTTTAAGAAGTTGCTGGCCCATTTTTCCATAGGCAGGGAAAGACGGGTTGAAAAACTATCTGCTGGTATTAGAACGTTGTTTCTAATCTCTATGGTGATTTCAACTGGCGCAAAAGTCTTGATCCTTGATGAACCAACACAGCACTTAGATCCTATTAATATAAACGATGTTCAGAAAATGTTGAAAGAACTCGGTCAGGATCGCGTTGTTGTGATAGCTTCGCACCACATGGAAGAGGTAGAGAGCTTTGCAGATAGGTTTGTGATAATAAGTAAAGGCAGAGTACTCTACCAAGATGAAATCGATCTGGCAAAGGAAAAACACAGAGTGGTGTCACAAAACGAAATAAGTGAGTGCGACGAAGTCATTCAAGCAGTTGACAGTGGTTGGCTTGTAAGAACGGACAAAGACAAAGGAAGATATCCATCACTACGAGAAATTGTTCTGGCATATCTTAAAAAGAGCGAAAGAGCTACCCTCTTCGATTTCAACGGATAATGCGGGGACGCATCGTCTCCGCATTCAGTATATTATCAAGCTCTCTACTCTGTAGTCCTTTAACTTTTCTCTAGCATTCAAAAATGAAAGTTCAACCAAAAACAGCATAGACGCAACTTCTCCTCCCAGTTTTTTTACCAGTTT
>JALVLE010000256.1 GCA_027033555.1 Caldifarciminota bacterium
GGAAAATGTAGCCAAGAGTCCTTTGTTTTTGAGATCCGAATAAGTAACCCGATAAACTCCGCTTTTTAGAACTGGGATCTTAAACCAGATTAAGGCTGAATCAAAAAACGATATAAGTTTTGATCCCCTGTTCATTTTTATTCTATAATATGGGTAACCTATGATGTTTCCAAACAGAAAGCTTTTGAAAGGTGAGTATTTTTTGTTTTGCCACTTTATGCTGAAAATAATTTCTCGCAAAAGGATAATCCGATTTTCACTGTACCTTACCGGAAAAACATTGACTCTATAAAACCTGTATCCCCTTATATTGAGAGTATCAATTCTTAGAATCCCTGGTGGTATAAAGTTTTCTTTATAGTTTAAGTTTTCAAAGTAGCCTGCCACCATGCCTTTTTTATCGTAAGAGGGAAGGGGAAGAAGTTTGCCGGAGTAATATTCAGTTCGTGTATGTTCTATTTTTATTTTCCCTAATACTCCTTTTGCCGGAATAATATAGGAATAATAGGGAATAGATGGTGATCCGGGCTTATTAAATACAAAATGCCCGGAGGTATTAATATAAACATAGTTTTTGTAATGGTATATAGAGTCTTCCAAAACAAATTTATAAACGTCTTTCTGGGTTGAGCTTTTTAAATTAACGAGGCTGCTTATCAGGGAAAAGAGAATAAAAAACATCCATTGCCTCCTTTTCTTTAAGCAATATAGGTATATCCTCAATGACTGGATATGTTTTACCGCATCTTGTACATGTTAATTTATTTTTTCCCTCTTCTGCTATAACTCCCATACATTCAGGACATACCAGAAGGTTAAGATATTCTGCTTCCATTGTTCTTTAAATTATAAACTAAGTTTTACAACTTCAAAAGAGGAGCCCATCTTTGTATTCAGGCTGGTCCTTTTCAACGCTGATTTTCCCATAAATCCCGTCATACCCGGGTTCAATGTGCACTTTTCCTTTTCTAACATTGGAAATGGCCTGTGCTATATCTTTTCCGGCAACAGCTTTTATGTCATCTTCTTTAGCTTTAAGAAGTATTGAAAATTCGTCTTTAAATGTTTTTACCAGATTCTCATATATTTTGTGGACTTTTTTTGTGTTTTTGCCTTTCTGTAAGACATCAGCTATTATTTCTTTGAGGGGAATTAGTCGTTTGTATGGTATATATTTTGCGGGTTTTTCACCGTATTTTCGGTCCGAAAGTTCATACACTCTATGTAAGACCCCAAGTGTAAGAGGTCTACCGCATACAGGACATATATTCCTGTGTTTTAAACTTTCTTCCGGTGACATGGAAATCCTGCACAGTCTGTGTCCGTCGTAATGATATTTCCCTTCTTCAGGGAAAAATTCTACGGTGAAAAGGAATTTTTGAGTGTCTTTGTTTTTCAGTATTTTTTTGAGTTCAATAAGGTTTACAGGATTTGAAAATACATTCACCTCCCTTCCAAGATTTTCAGGAGAGTGGGCATCTGAGTTGGAGACGAGTGCGAAATCGTCAAGTTCTGATACCATCCAGTTCATTGGGGGGTCAGATGATAGTCCAGTCTCAAGTGCGTCTATCAGGTATTTATCCTCACCACAGCATTCTTCAAGGGAATCATAGCCCGAATTTGAGCCAAAAATAGAGAACCATGGAGTCCATATGTGAGCCGGAATAATGATAGTTCTTTCGTCTATATCAATGACTCTTTTAATAAGCTCCCTTATATGGAGTCCTATAATAGGTCTTCCGTCTGCTTCAAGATTCCATTTTTTGGAGAGAAATCCCGCTAATTTTTCCGCGGTGCCGAAGTCAGGGAACAGAAAAACGATGTGTATTTTACGTATCTTCCCTTTGTCTTTAAATATTGTGGAGATTTCAGTCTCAAGTGCAAAATCAACTCCATTATACTGGTAAATCCCCTCGTCTTTTTCTTTTAGTTTATTTTTAAGTTCTGAAAGCCACGCAGGATGCAGCACATCACCTGTAGCAAGGAGGTTTATCCCTTTGATTTTTGCCCATTCTGATAAGGTATCAATATTCATTTTACCTGAGGTTGCACGGGAGAATCTTGAATGGATATGAAGGTCTGCTATGTACATCATTTTACCGCCACATAGTTTACTCTTAAAGAGTCGGGGGATGGGGGAGAGAAAGTCATATGATCATATGCATACACCTCTGAGAATCCTGCATCTTTTAGTAGAGAAAGCACTTTCTGTGTTTCATACCCTCTTTCTCTGTGTATTTCATCAACTCTAATGTATTTGTTATCCGCTCCTTTTACAAATAAAGTGATGTGTAGCTCGGATATGCCATTTTTGTAACGGGTTCTCCATATTGAAAGTATGTCCTCGTCTTCCTCTATGCGAGTTTTTGTACCCCAATGCTCTTTTAATACATAGGGTGTATTCAGGTCAAAGATGAATACTCCTCCCTTTTTTAAAATCCTGAAAACCTCAGCAAAGGCTTTTTTCAGGTCTCTTGCAGTAAGAAGATTATTCAAACTATCAAAAATGGAAAAAGCCGCATCTATAATATCACTTTTTAGAGGTATGTTCCTTACATCTGCCACAAAAAGCAGGGGTTTTATGTCGTAGAATCTCAGTTTAGATTTGAAGATCCTGATCATTTCAAATGACCTGTCAAAAGCCACATACAACCTGTATTTTTTTCTTAGGTTCAACATTCCATTGCCAGTGCCACAGGCTATGTCAAGCACAGTTTGTGCATGTGGGGTGTGCATATGGATAATACTTTCTACGTATCTCATCCAGTCTCTGTATCTTATTCGTCTCATAAGCAGATCATAATAAGGAGCAAGAGATGTGTAGTTCTTACTTATATTTTGCATCTTTTTTAATACAATTTTTTATGTAATTGTGGAGAATCAGGGTTGCCTCTTTTACTCTCGGGCCAGGGCGGGTAAATATATCCGGTGAAACCTGAAATATGCAGTTATTAATGGCTGCTTTTGTTCTT
Organism: Caldifarciminota bacterium; assembly: GCA_027033555.1. Classification (GTDB taxonomy): domain Bacteria; phylum Hydrothermota; class Hydrothermia; order UBA1063; family CAJXJZ01; genus CAJXJZ01. Next base: position 2,973 of record JALVLE010000256.1, read on the forward strand.
CTGATTCCTATGGAATTCTTGAAACTCCTCAAATTGGGGTTTGGATACGCTATTACAATGATATCAGGGTTTATTTTGACAATATCTTCAAGAGATATCATTTTATAGCCTTCAAATTCAAGAGGATTTTTTCCACCTGCCTTACGGATAATTTCATCAAGAAATGTATTTTTACCAGCTGTATAGATAGGCCTTCTGGAAAGAATAAATAAGATTGTTACTTCATATTTAGGCAATGTATCAAGGGATTTAAAGGCCTTTTTGAGCTTAACAAATCCTGTTGTATCGCCAGCTATTTTCCCTATTTTGTAAGCACAAAGGAGTATATCATTGAAATTTGATTGCCTACAAACAATTGTTCTGAGACCGGCCTTTTTTAATTTAGGTATAAGTCTATTCTGCATAGGAGAAACAAGTAAAACATAGTCGGGGTGAAGTTTTTTGATTTTTTCAATACTCGGATTGATCAGATCGCCCACGTGTGGAAGTTTTTTTGCTTCCTCAGGGTAGTTGCAATATATGGT
>JALVLE010000257.1 GCA_027033555.1 Caldifarciminota bacterium
TTGCCAAATTTCCATAATCCAGCAGGTGTAACAATAAGTGAGGAAAGACGAAAAAAGATAGTTGAGCTTGCAGATAAATATGATACAATAATCATTGAAGATGATCCTTACGGAGAATTGAGATTTGAAGGTGAAGATATTACTCCACTGATTACGATGCTTAAAGAAAGGGTTATATATCTTTCTACTTTTTCCAAGACCCTTGCACCAGGTACAAGAATCGGTTGGATAACGGCACCAAGAGATGTGCTTGTAAAACTGACACAAGCGAAACAGGGAGCTGACCTGCATTCTTCAACTCTTGATCAATGGCTTGTTTATGATGTATGTTCAAGAGGTATTCTCCGTGAGCATGTTAAAAAAATACGTGCACTTTACAAAAAGAGAAGAGACCTTATGTTAGAAGCACTTGATGAGTATATGCCCAAACATCCAGAAATTAAATGGACAAGACCTCAGGGAGGTCTGTTTTTATGGATGAATCTTCCAGAAAAATTTAATACCTATGAATTGCTTGATAAGGCTATTGAGAAGAAGGTTGCTTTTGTACCGGGTGCAGCTTTTTATCCTGGCAGAAGTGAGGGTTTCAATACATTAAGGCTTAATTTCTCAAATGCTAAGGAGGATAAGATTGTAGAAGGTATAAAAAGGCTTGCTTCTTTAATAGAGGAAGAGTTGAATAAGTAAGCAATGTAATTTAAAATTACCTTATTACAGGAGAGGAGGTCAAAATGAGGAATAGGCTTGATAAGAGGCTTGATTATAAAATACATGATCCCTATCTGGACAAGACTCAATATAAGGATCCAACAATTTGTCCAACTTGTGGACTTGTGTATCATGGGAAAACGTGGAAGAAAGACGATAAGCTGAAAAAACAGCTTGAAAAGGAAGGTAAAGCTGAATATAAGGAATGTCCTGCTTGCAGAAAAATAAGGGATAATTATCCTATGGGGCTGGTTTATCTTACCGGCGAGTATATAAAAGATGCTTTTCATCGTTCAGAGATAATAAATCTCGTGAAACATGAGGCAGAGAAGGAAGAAAATAGCAATCCGCTTTCCCGTATTATGAGTATAGAAAATGGCAGAGATGGAGAGATCGTAATCAAAACTACAACGGAGGGTCTTGCAGCGAGAATTGGCAAGGCCATCCAGAGAGCCCATAAGGGTAATCTTGAATTTAAGTTTTCTGATGATCAGAAGCTTTTAAGGGTGCTCTGGGAGAGATAATTTTTTAGAATGGATACAGAGCCCTTACCGTGTGATGTTATTATAGTTGGGGCAGGACCGGGGGGACTTTTTGCAGCAAAAAAACTCTCAGAAGGTGGGCGAAGGGTATGTGTATTTGAAAAAGGTCCCCCTCTTCAAAAAAGACGCTGCCCTGCCCTTTTAAATAAGGAAAAACCATGCCTGAAATGCCCTGTGTGTTTTATTACGCAGGGTTTCGGTGGGGCTGGAGCATTTTCTGATGGTAAACTCACCTATTCCCTGGAAGTGGGTGGAAGACTGGCTGAGGTGTTGAAGAGAGAGGACTTTGAGAGGTTGTCAAAAGAGGTAGATGCTACTTATCTGGAATTTGGTGCACCGAGAAAGCTATACGGTGGGAATGTTGAGGAAATAGAGAGATGGCGTTATAATGCACAGAAGGTGGGGCTTGTCCTTGTTCCTCAGCGGCTCAGGCATCTGGGTACGGATCTGGGATATGTGGTGCTTGAAAATTTTTATACATACCTTGTAGAAAAAGGTGTGCAGTTTTATTTTCATGAGGGAGTGAAAGAGTTCCAGGTAGAGGATGGAAGAATTAAAGGGGTAAGAACGGATAAGGGAGTTTATCAGTCGGATAAAGTGATAGTTGCAACAGGAAGAAGCGGTTCCTGGTGGTTATCAAACCAGTTAAAAAAACTTGGGATTAAGACAAATCCTTCCTATGTTGATATAGGGGTAAGAGTAGAGTTGCCAGGTGCGGTGTTTGCTCCACTGACTGATATTTTTTATGAGCCAAAAATCGTTTATTACACACGCCAATTTGACGATAAAGTTCGGACTTTCTGTGTGAATCCATGGGGCGAGGTGGTGGTGGAATACGCAAACGGGGTCGTTTCTGTAAATGGCCACAGCTTTTCTATGAAGAAGTCCCAAAATACCAATTTTGCTCTTCTTGTATCCACCAAATTTACAGAACCGTTTGACAATCCGGACGCATATGGCGTATCCATTGCAAAACTTGCCAACTTGTTGTCAAACAACGTGCTTGTTCAAAGGCTTGGTGATCTTAGAAAAGGGAGAAGGTCAACTTCTTCCAGAATAAAAAGAAATCCTGTAAAGCCCACCCTGAAATCGGCTGTGCCTGGTGATTTAAGTTTTGCGTTACCTTACAGATACCTTACCAATATTGTGGAGATGTTGAATGCTCTGGACAGGCTTGTTCCCGGAGTGGCTGAAGATTATACGCTCCTTTATGGAGTTGAGGTTAAATTTTATTCCAATAAAGTTGAATTGGACGAAAACCTGGAGACTCGCATAAAAGGACTTTTCGCAATTGGGGATGGAGCAGGGCTTACCAGGGGACTTGTACAGGCCTCTATGTCCGGGTATTATGTGGCTGAGAGGATATTGGAGAATGAAAAAAATTGATAGTGCAACAATAAAAAGAAATTTCCTCACAGGACTTGGTATTCTTGGTCCTGTAGGATTAACTCTTTATGTGTCGGTATGGATTATTGAAAAATTTGGAGGAATTTTTACAGATATCCTTGCGATTATCCCGGGAATAAAAAGTATTCCTTATTTTTTCCAGCTTATCATATCAACATTGCTTGTTATTCTTCTTATTTACGCAACTGGGGCTTATGTGGGGCAGAGTGTTAAGAAGGCTCTGGACGCCTTTTTTTCCCGTGTACCCATTATCAGAGGACTGTATAATGCTTTAAGCAGATTCACTGACTCTTTTATGGAATCCCTGACAGATCAGGCAAAGAGTAAAGGTAAAGGGAAGCGTCAGCGGGTGGTGATGATTACTTTTCCCAAGAAAGGTTCTTATTCACTTGGTTTCCTCACCTCTACAGAGCCTATACAAGCAGGAAATAAAAAGTATTTTAAAGTGTTTATACCCACCACACCCAATCCAACATCTGGTTTTCTGGTTTTTGCAGAAGAGAAGGAAATTAAATTTCTGGACATAACAAGTGAGGAGGCCATACGTATTATTGTATCAGGGGGAGTTGGTCAGGATGTTATAAGTTTAGCAAAAATGGGGGAAGCATTGAGAGATGGGTAGTTTTAAAAATTGGGTACGTAATCTACTCGGAGATATAAAAAGTGTGGAGGATATAAAGGAAATAATAAAAGGAGCCCGGGAGCATAATATACTATCTGAGAATGCATATCAGTTATTTGAGAGGCTCCTGGACATTGAGGACAGGGAGGTGAGAGAGATAATGGTCCCTCGCGTGGATATAGTATTCATAGAGGAAGAACAGAC
>JALVLE010000258.1 GCA_027033555.1 Caldifarciminota bacterium
AGTGTGGTTATTTTGACCGGAAAAAAGTAGCTATTCTTTCTGAAGAGAAGGGTTTATCTTGAGCAGCTCTTCAAAAGGTATTTGAACAAAGGTATCAACTACATTTGGGTCAAATTGTACGCCGCGCATCCTTTTTATTTCATTTATCGCTTTTTCATACGTCATAGCCTTTCTGTAAGGTCTATCAGATGTCATGGCATCAAATGCATCTACAACAGAGAAAATTCTGGCTTCAACAGGTATCTCCTCCTCTCTGAGTCCCATTGGGTACCCTTTCCCATTCCACCATTCGTGATGGTGCAGAACAAGCGGAAGTGCTGCCTGCAAAAAGTTTATCCCTTTGAGAATCTGATAACCTATCACAACGTGCTTTTTCATTATATTCCACTCTTCTTCTGTGAGTTTCCCAGGTTTGAGCAGAATCTTATCGGGTATGCCAATTTTCCCTATGTCATGCAAAAGCCCTCCCCAGTAAATATATCTGAGTTTATTTTCATCTTTTATTCCATATTTTTTAGCGAGGAGCAGTGCATACTCTGCTACTCTCTTGGAATGATACTCTGTTTCCTTTTCTCTATAATCAAGGGCATGGGATAGAGCCTCAAGAGTTTCGTTGTAAGTATTTTCCAGCATATATACGAGTTCCTGGAGTCTCTTTACATTGTCAAGGTTGTTAAGTGTAATAGAAAGTTGCGATGCGATTGTGGATAAAAGACTAAGAGTGTGACCGCTGAAATGATTTTTCCTGGGTGATTGAAGGGCAATAACTCCCAACACCCGGTTCTCGTAAATCAAAGGAACACCAATATAGGACTTATGAGGTTTATTACCAAGAGGCACTATGGGGTAGGAAAGGGCCTCTTTGTCCCAATCGTTTATAATCACGGGTCTTTTCTGTTTGATTATCCAGGCTGTAAGTCCCTGAGATTTTGATAGTGGAATTATCCTTTTTCGCTGGCGGGTATTTCCATCGTAATCAATTTCAAGGTAAATTGCATTTTCTTCTGGCGAATAAAGGGCTATGTAAAAGTCTTCCACGTCAAAGAGAGATTTCACAAGGTGGTATGTTTTTCCAAAAAGCTCCTCTTGGGATTTGGTTTCAGAGATTTCGCGCGAAAAATTGTACAGGTATCCGAATTCTTTTAATTTTCTATCAAGATCTTTATAAAGCGTGGAATTATGTATAAGCTGGCATATAAAATTGGCAGCAAAAGTCAAAAAATCAATGGTGGTTTCTAAAAATTCCCCGGTCCTTTTTTGTACAAAAATTCCTCTCCTTTCTTTGCATTCTTTTAGGGGCAAAAGTACTGAGGAGTAACCTCCAAATTCAAAGACAGCTGGCTTTTTTGTGGCGAAAGATTTAAGCATTTCTTCAGGCTGATCCTTTTCGTGCAATTCCAGTAAGGCCCCGTCTGTTCTTTTGAGTGTCACAATTCCATTTTCAAGGATCACAGAATAAAAGATAAAGTTGTCCCCAAACGCTTCCTGCAGTGTCATGAGACTCTTTCTCAATATAGTGTCCTGTTCGTCTTTGGGTGAAACCATATCTATCAATTTACCAAGTGCCTTAAGCCTTTCCCTATCTCTTTTTACTTCCTTTTTATGCAGTATAAGTGAAAGCCTGCTTTCTACGATGTCCTTTAAGACATTCAGAAAATGTTGCTCCGTTTCAGTGAATGCGTGTTTACGTGTTGTCTCAAGATTTAGTACAGCCACGGGTTCACCTTCATAAAAAAGAGGAATCGCAGCCTCAGATTGAAAGATGGTTCTTTCAGGAAAGCCTGCATAATAATCCGGGTCATTTCTTGTGTCATTTACGATTATAGTTTTTGCCTCCTTAATACTTTTTCCTATTATACCTATATCAATTGATTGCTCATAGTTTGAGTACACATTCATCCCTATAATTGTGAATTGGGATAAAAGTCGCAGGCTTTTGTGTTTCTTGTCATATTCAAGGTAGGAAACGTCCTCATAATTCCCGTATTCAAACAGAATTTTTGTGAGATTATCTGCAAGCTCTTTTTCTGTTTTTATAACACTTAATGCCCTCGTTAGATTAAAGAGAAGTGAAAATTTCATAGAAAGGGAGTGTTTTTCCCTGTTATAGATTAAAAATAATGAAATGAAGGAGAGGGCGTTAAGTATAAAATTTATATGGGGAGCTATTGACGAGATTCTATTATAGGCAAGTTGAATCTGGAGTGTTTTGTTATGATCAATGGGAGTTTCTCTGATAATCGTTCTGATAAGGGCTGGGTCTGTGCACTCAACATTGGTTGTGTTCATCTCTTCAATAAGAGTAGCCTGTGCGTGATTGTTTTCTCTGTGTAAAATTTTTATTCCACAAATACCCTTCCATTTTAGAAGGCTCTTTGCGAGCATTGTAAGAGCATTTTCAGGGTCTGGTTCTGCAAGTACTGGGTTTATTTCACTGACAATACGTGCGTATGAAATAAGTTCTTCTCTGGCTGAGCGCAGTTTCAAAATATAGCTGAGAAGAGGGTACAGAAGATTTATCCATTTTTTACCTTTTTTAATCTCTTTCTCCGTGAAATCCTTTTCACTTGCCACATATATAGCTGCGAATAGTTCATTTGCCTTATTAAACACAGGGATAATCATCACTCTGGTCACATCAAAAGAAAGAACAAATTCCTTTATAAAATAAGGGTCATTTAAAGCGTCATTTGTATAATAAATGGATTTTTTCTTGATAGCCTCTTTTAATGCGCTTTTTCTTTCAGGTGAAAATTTAAAGAGCGTAATTACATCATCCCTTTCCATTCCAAAAACAGGGGTAATGGCTTTTATAACATTATCTTTCTTACTATAAATGGCGCAAAGTGCTTTGTTGCCATTTACATCTTTTGCAATAAGAGCGAGAAGACTTTGGAGGGCTTTATCTGGTTCAAGGTCTTTTATAGCGTCAAAAGTTTTAAGAAATTCGTTGTATAAACTCTTCGGCATTTCTTTTCACCTCTTCCATGAGACTTTCTATATCTTCTATTGTATGAATGTCTCCGTTGCATTTTGAGAGAGCAAGTTCCACAACCCTGTATATATCTGTAAATTTAATCTTTTTCTGAAGAAAGGCAAAAACAGCCACATCATTGGCCGCAGTAATGCAGGCTGGGTAAGGCATGCCCATTTTTAATGCCTCGTATGCAAGGCCAAGAAGTGGAAAACGCTCAATATCTGGAGGAAAGAATTGAAGTTTGCCAATTTCAATTAAATCCAGGTCCTTTAATCTATCATTGGACAACCTTTCCGGATAAAAGAGAGATAGCTGTATGGGTATCCTCATGTCAGGATAGGACATATGTGCGAGGAAGGCATTGTCCTTAAGCTTTATCATAGCATGGATAATGGATTCAGGATGAATTATTACCTGGATTTTTTCTGGTGGAAAATCAAAAAGATAATGTGCCTCAATTACCTCAAGCCCTTTATTCATGAGGGT
>JALVLE010000259.1 GCA_027033555.1 Caldifarciminota bacterium
CTCCCTCATTTCCGCTTGTTCCCCTGATATTTACACCTGCCAGAACCTCAAGCATGGGACGGAGGGCATAATGCATGGATATGCCGGTATAGAAAGTTATATCTGCAAAAAGATTAAAGCGCCCTGCACGGACAAAAACCTTTTTTACCCCTGCCTTAAAATCATACTGGAAATCGTGCCCGGTTGTAAGCCACCAGACATCCGGATGTCTTATAAAAAAGCCGACTTCCGCATAGTAAAAATACCCGCTATCAGGCACTCTGAAAAAGTCGTTTCTGTTTTTTATGCCAATCCTTATTTTATTCCAGTAAAGTGATTTCGTAACAAATGTGTCAATTGCATGATAGCATGGGTGGTCAAAAAACAGGTAATAAAATCTGCCTGAATGTCTTTTAATAATTCCACCTGTTAAAAGGTAATCCGCCTGCTGGGGGTCAAGTTGAATAAGCCCCTTGTCCCTTCCAAGCCACACAAGCTCAGAACCACCTCCCCATAAAGATACACCATTGTCCCACCTGTAAAACTCAGTAAGAATAAATACCTTTGCCACAGCACTCCGTCTCTTTAAATGACCACCGAATTTATACAAATAACCACTTCCGTGTGCCTTAAATGAAAACTCTCCTGCAGAAAGGAAAGACAAAAACAAAACAAAAGTAATAATACCCCTTAACATGGAAGCCTCCGTTTCTGTATAACATTGAAGGATAAAGGAAAAGAGACGTTCTTAAAAATTACAGAGTGGAATTCTGCCCGTAAAATACACATTCCTCCCATCATAATAGTATTTAAGTGGCAAAACCTCCACACCCTTTGAAATGGCCTCTCTGAAAACTTCAGTAAATACAGGGTCCTGTTCTCTGTTGGGCATAAAACACTCTGCCTTAGAATGCATCACCACAAACGCTATCCATGCTTCGTATCCTTCTTTCTTTGCCCTTATAAGTTCTTCTATGTGTTTTCTTCCCCTCTGTGTGGGTGCGTCAGGAAAAAGGGCTACTTTTCCCTTTCTCAATGTACAGCCCTTTACCTCAACAAGTATGCGCCTTTTTCCACTCTCCAACAAAAAATCAAGTCTTGAATGGTTATAGACAATCTCTCTTTTAACTCTAAAATGAAACCCTGCAAACTCTTCAACCTTTTTAAGGGTTTCCTCAAAAATCCTGCTGTGATAGGAAGAGTTTGTAAGTATCCACTCCCCATCAAAAAAAGAGGCTAAAATGTCCCATTTCGTTTTCCTTAAAGGATTTTGGGCTCTTCTTATAAGTACCCTGTTTCCAGGATACAGAAGTTCGGAAAGGCGCCCGGTATCATGTACATGAACCTCTACCATCTCATTTTGCAACTTCACAAGTCCAACGAATCTATTAACCCTCTTTAAGAATACCCCCTCTTCATCATGAGGTATGGATACAATCTCAATCATCGTGGAATTTTTCGCCTATTTCCTTCAAAATCTCTTCTGAAATAAGCGTGTACTTACGCCCCTTTATTTCTATCTGGGCTCCAGGATATGGGGGGTAAAAAAAAGCTCTTATTTTTCTCTCAACAATTTCCGGAGAATCATTCTCCCTTATTATCTTCATTTCTTCAAATTCCTTCTTTGTAATATACCTTGTGCCCTTTTGAGGTATGCCTTCGGGCTTTCCTTTCTCTTTAATGTGTTTCATAACCTCGTAAAAAAGGTTCAAAAGATAGGGGCGGGTTTTTCTCTCAAGAGAGTAGGCTGTCTCTCTGTCAGGGTCAATGGGGAATCTCACAACCTTAATAATGTCTCCTCTATCTATCTCCTCGCTCATGTAATGTGCAGATACCCCATAATATTTCATACCCTCTAAAATGGCAACATTGTATCCACCTATACCTGCAAGTTCAGGAAGAGGGGCAGGATGAAAGTTTATTGCGCCTATTCTGGGAAGGTCAAGTAGCTGTTTTTTAACCTTATAAGGATAAAGATACGAAATAACAAGGTCAATTTCCTTAAACTTCCCGCTTTTTACAAGTTTATAAACGCCTTCATTATCTGTTACCGGGATGCCATTATCCTCTGCATAATTCCAGAGCCTTTTTTTCCATAAAAGTGGCACAGATGGAGGAATGGCAACAACCTGAGCAACCTCAAACCCATTTTCAAGGAGAAACTCAAGAGCCTTTATGCTATCAGGCTTTCGCCCCATAAAAACAACCCGCATGACAAAATGATAATGAAAAAGTAACGGAAATGGAATTAAAACATTATTTTAGTAAAAAGATACCTCAAACACTCATCGTTTTCATAGTAAAGTCTCTCATAATCCAGAAAAAGAAGTTCCATAACATCGTTCTCACAATTACCCAATAGTCTTTTGCGCTTCTTATAATAAATCTCATAAATTTTTCTGTACATTTCTCTGTAGTATTTATCATAAAACCTTTCTACAACCTCCCAGTCTGGCATTTCTGTGATATACCCTGATTCTCTCCATTTTTTTATAACTTCAAATTGGGACATTTTAAATTACTCCTTTTTGTTTTTAATTTAACGGTCTGGAATTGTCAAGCTTCTGTTACTACCCAAAAACAACCGTACTTAAAAGGTAATGCTTCTCCAGCACACATATACCTATCAACAAAAAGACTACTTACTATTCTTAACTAATTCCCCTGCATGATTTTCAACGAACTTGAGTACATCTCTAAACACACTATCTGAAAAATGCCTGGTGTAATAAACTTTGTCTTTTATTTTGAACTTTCCCCAGATATATACCGAGGGGTCCTCTGTAAATGTACGATCTATTATATCAATGGCCTTGGTTCTATTCACTATATACTCCTCATAATACGCCTTTGAGTAAATTCTTACGCGATACCATGTGTCATCTTTAAGAAAATACATATTGTTGGCAAACCTTATGCAATAGTCGTCTATAAACTGGCTGAGTATGGGCTTTCCCTTCTTTCCTATCCATGGAAAGCGCATTAAATACTGTATCTTATCTTTGTCCCATTTGCCTTCATAGAAAAATATTAATATACTATCAACACCTTCGGGCTGGTCCCAGTAAAAAGGTGAGTTTATGGGCTTTACGTATCCTGATAATCGTGTGGAGAATGCTATAAGCATTCTATTCTGATTTTTACCCTCCCTGCAAAAAGGCCCTCTGTAATATACAACCTTCTCAGGAAAAACAGCCATAATCTTGCGTGGAAAATCATACAGGTAAATCGTTTTATCCCCGATGTGCATCTCCCACTCAAACCTCGCCCTCTCAACCCGTCTGGAAATGATAAGTCCTGAACTGTTGCCGATTTCTCTGAATATAAGTATCATCTCTTTTATTTCCGTAGTATCTCTAAAAAGGTCTTTATGATTATTCACCCATTTTACTGCATGGGAAAAGTCAAACCATGTGGTATCCGGTACTTTAATACCTTTACTCTTAAGATATAACCTAAAGAGTTCTGCAGTAT
>JALVLE010000260.1 GCA_027033555.1 Caldifarciminota bacterium
CAATAATCCTGCATGGTTTACTGGAAGGAGGTATCTTTCCACAGAGGGGCTTGAGTATGCGTTAAGAGGCGTATTGCCAGTGGATAAAGCACTTGAAAGGGCGGCTAAAATAATAAATCTGGAGCTTAAAAGAAAGAGTAGAAAACATTGACAGTTCGTCAAAAAATAAGTATAAAATAGGAGGTACAGAGGCATGAGCAAGAAGCTTACAAAAGAAGAGTTAAGGCATGATCCTGTTGCTGAGGCAATAGAGAGGTTTATTAATAACATTTTGCATTTTAAACCAACTGACAGGCAGAAAAAAATTGGTGGGGCCATTATTGCCATTTTGGTGCTTGCGGGGGTTTATTACTATTCCACTCGCCCGAGATACAATAGCGATGCTCAATTGATGCTGATACAGGGAATGAGTCTTCTTTACAGTGTTAACCCTCAGGACACTAACTCGGTGCAGGTGGAAAAGCTTTTGCAGGAGATTATTACAAGGTATAATGGGACGGTCTCTGCCAAAAGAGCTTTGTATTATCTCGGAGTTTATTATTTCAAAATGAAAAATTATGATAAAGCTGAGCAGTACTTTAAGAATTTCCTTTCCCACGGTGTGAAGGACCCGCTTCTTGTGTCTTCTGCTCTTGCTCATCTTGGTAGTATATATGTGGCAAAAGGTGAAATGGAAAAGGCTTATTCTTCGTTGGTAGAAGCTTCCAAAAAGGCCCCGCTTAAGACAATGAAGGCTTTTTATCTATACAGGGCAGCAAAAATAAAAGAACGAGAAAAGGATTATGAGGGGGCTTATGCGCTTTTGGAGAAAATAAAAAAGGAGTTTCCAGAGTTTAATCTGGAAAGACCCGGTGATATAGATAAAGAAATAGAAATTTTGAAAAAATTAATGGAGGTAAGTAAAGGATAACATGGATAAGTTTACTAAAGGGGCAAGAAAGGCTATTGATTATGCAAGAAAAGAGGCGGAGAGGTTGCTCCATACCTATGTGGGGACGGAGCACCTGCTCCTTGGCTTATTAAGGGTGGAAGATGGAATTGCCTATAGCATATTAAGTGCCCATAACGTGAGTATTGAAAAAGTCAGAAAGCTGATTCAGAGTGAACTTTCTGCAAGCAACATGTTTCCTCCTTTGAGTATTCAGGACCCGTTGCCACTTAACAAAGAGGCTGCAAAAGTTATAACCAATGCAGAGGAAGAGGCGAGAAAACTGGGCAAAAGCTATATAGGAACAGAACATTTACTTTTGGGAATTCTCAGGGAAAAGGATTCTTTCACAAGCAGAATTCTTGCTGGTTTTGACATTACTTACGAGAGTGTAATGGAACAGCTCATTAGCAGTGAAGAATTTGGTGAAACGGGTACGAAGGAAAAGTCAAAAAAACTGAAAAATCTGGAAGCTTTTTCTCTGGATCTCACCCACCTTGCGAGGGAAGGTAAACTTGACCCGGTAATAGGAAGAGAAAAGGAAATAGAGAGAGTATTGCAGATTCTGGCAAGGAGAAAGAAAAACAATCCGGTGCTTATAGGGGAGCCTGGAGTGGGTAAAACAGCAATAGTAGAGGGAATTGCCCAGAAAATAGCACGTGGTGAAGTACCTGACGCATTGTTGGATAAGAGGATACTGGCTCTTGACCTTGCAGCAGTGGTGGCAGGTACAAAATACAGAGGACAGTTTGAAGAAAGGCTCAAGGCTATTGTAAATGAAGCCACTCAGGCAAAAGAGGTTATTTTGTTTATTGACGAAATCCATACCCTGTCCGGTGCCGGAGCCGCAGAGGGTGCTCTTGATGCATCTAACATCCTTAAACCTGCTCTTGCAAGGGGTCTTCTGCAGGTAATAGGGGCTACCACCCTTGAGGACTATAGAAAATATATTGAAAAGGATGGAGCTCTTGAGAGACGCTTTCAGCCCATTATAGTTGATCCACCAACTGTTGAGGAAACAATAGAAATACTGAGGGGATTAAAGGAGAAGTATGAGGAGTTTCATGGTGTGAGATATTCTGAAGAGGCCATTGAAGCTGCAGCACGACTCTCAGATAGATACATAGTGGGTAGATTCCTTCCAGACAAAGCCATTGATGTGCTTGATGAAGCTGGTGCTAAATTAAAGCTTAGCTCTGTAGCATCTGATGAAAAACTTGAAGAGTGGAAGCAAGAGCTTGAGACTGTAAGAAGATACAAAGAGCGGGCAGTTAAGAATCAGGAATACGAGCTTGCTGCCCATTACAGAGACAGAGAGAAAGAACTTAAGGTTTTGATTGCAGAGAGGAAGCGCAAACTTCACAAAGAAGGCAAAGCTCCTCTTGTCAAGAGAGAACATGTGGCTGAAATTATCTCGCTCTGGACGGGAATACCAGTAAGCAGGCTCTCTCAAACAGAGCAGGAGAGATTGCTTCATATGGAAGAAGAGCTCAAGAAAAGGGTGGTGGGACAGGATGAAGCAATTAAGGCGCTTGCCAAAGCCATCAGGAGAGCCAGGGCTGGTATTAAAGATCCCAGGAGACCTATAGGTTCATTCATTTTCCTTGGTCCTACAGGAGTAGGAAAAACAGAGACCGCAAAAGCTCTTGCAGAATTCCTTTTTGGAGATAGAGACGCACTTATTGAGGTGGACATGTCCGAATATATGGAGAAATTCAATGTTTCAAAATTAATAGGTGCACCACCTGGATATGTGGGATATGACGAAGGGGGACAATTAACAGAGAAAGTGCGGAGAAAACCTTATTCTGTTGTATTGTTTGACGAAATTGAGAAGGCACATCCTGATGTTTTCCATCTCCTTTTACAGGTGCTTGAAGAGGGTGTCTTAACCGATAACTATGGAAGAAAAGTGAGTTTCAGAAACACTGTGATTATCTTCACATCCAATATAGGTACCAAATTCCTGAGAAAACAAACGCAGCTGGGGTTCAAAGAGCAAAGGCTTGAGGTTAAGGATAGATTTGCGCGCGATTATCTTCTTTCAGAACTTAAGAAGGCTGCTCCACCTGAATTCTTGAACAGGATAGATGAGGTGATAATTTTCCGTTCATTGTCCAAGGAATCGCTCAAGAAGATAGTTGACATACTTCTGGAGGATTTAAAAAAGAGACTTAAAGACAGGAAAATGAGTTTCAGTCTTACCGAGAGGGCAAAGGACTTTCTTGTGGAGCGCGGTTATGATGAGGAGTACGGAGCAAGGCCTTTAAGGAGAGTTATAAGGAAGTATATAGAAGAGCCACTTTCAGAGGCTATTTTGAGAGGTGAGCTTAAAGAGGGTGCCAGTGTTGTAGCGGATGTGAGAGGCGATTCCATTGTGTTTGAGAAGGCAAAGTCCATAGAAGCATCCCACAAGAAGGATTAATTCAATGCATTTCTTATTTCTCTTTACGTTTTTCGTAAGAAGTGTATCCTTTACTGGGAATGTGTGTAACAGGACGG
>JALVLE010000261.1 GCA_027033555.1 Caldifarciminota bacterium
GCGCGGCGTACAATTTGACCCAAATGTAGTTGATACCTTTGTTCAAATACCTTTTGAAGAGCTGCTCAAGATAAACCCTTCTCTTCAGAAAGAATAGCTACTTTTTTCCGGTCAAAATAACCACACTTCCCATAATAATGAACCCCAGCACAACAATGGTTGCACTGGGAGGGGTATCCATAATAACGGAGATGCCCATACCAAGTATTGCCATTATTCCACCAGATACCGCAGAAAACAGCATGGCCTTGAAAAAGCTTTTTGCCACTCTCAAACCAATCACCGCAGGCATCACCGCCATACCAAGTACAAGCAACGCCCCAAGTATTTTCATTGTGAGGGTGAGTACAATGGCAAGCAAAAGGAGAAACATCAGGCGTACAGCCTTTAAGTTCACGCCTCCTGCACTGGCCAGTTCTCTGTTTAAAAGTATTAAAAATATGTCTTTGTGAAAAATTAGAAGAAATATCTGCACCAGAAAAAATATTGTAAAGAGAAGGTAAATATCAAAAGCACTTACAGTTAACACAGAACCAAAAAGATAGGATATGGCCTCACCGGTATAGCCCTTATAAAGTCCCATGAATAATACTGCAAGACCCATAAAAAAGGCAAAGATAATACCCATTGCGGTATCAAGATGTAATTCTCTATGCTCGGAAAAATACCACATAAAAAGACCAGACAACATCGCAAATATAAAGGCACCCAGCAAGGGACTCAAACCGAGAAGCAAAAAGAGAGTAACACCTGCAAATGCAACGTGGGTGATACCAGCTGCAGCAAAGGTAAAATTTTCAAGGACCATTAACATTCCCACTTCCCCAAGAATTACCCCGGCCAGAAGAACTGACAGGAATGCCCTTTGATATAATGGAATGGCGAGATACTCAAACATTGTGAAAATCTCCTGAAAGCAAGTATATTCTGCCGTCAATTTCAATGGTTTTTATACTCTCACCATAAATTTTCTTCAAAAATTCCTCGTCTTTTAACAATTCAAGGTATCCCACTCTGCACATTCCTCTCCCTATGACTATGAGCTTGGTGAGATGTTCAAGATATGGGTTTACATCGTGGGTTACGAGCAAAATGGGAATGCCTTTCTTTTTGTGAAGATCAATGATAAGTTTACGGAAATCACTTGCTGCTGCTATATCAACACCACTTGTAGGCTCGTCAAATATTAATGCATCTGGATGCCCCATAAGTGCCCTTGCCACAAGTCCCCTTTTCTGCTGTCCCCCTGAAAGACGGCTAAAAAGCTCATTTCGCATCTCATAAAGACCCAGCTCCTTTATCATTTTAAGGGCCAGGCCACGCTCATCCTTTCCTGCAAAGGAAATTCTATGCATATAGGGATAAAGCCCGCTTAATACTACATCCAGAAGAGTAGCCGGAAAATCTTTTTTTATCCTCCCCATCTGAGGTACGTATCCGATTCTCTTTCTATGGGGACACACATGTCCCACTGTGCATCCAAGTACCTCAACAGTTCCCGCAAGGGGGGGTATTATTCCAAGTATGGTTTTTACAAGTGTAGTTTTTCCTCCACCATTGGGCCCTATTACAATTACAAAATCCTTCTCCTCTATAACAAAATTTATATTCTCTGCAATTACACGATTTTTGTACCCGATTTTTAGATTACTTACTACTATGGGCCGCATTATTGATTTTCATTACCGCATTTTCAAGAAAACGGGTAAAACTGGTATTATAAAGCGGATTTAAAAAAATAACAGGAAAATGAGCCTCTTCCGCCACAATTTTCAGGATTTTACAGGGTCTTCCCTCTTCACAAACACCTAAGATGAACTCCTCTCTTGAGGCTTTTTCCTTCAGTGTCTTGAAAATTGTAGCACCAGGTTCAACCCCAGGTTCCCTGGCAATGACTTCTACTTTATACCCCAGCTGCGTAAATAGTGGAACAAATGCACCATGCATAAGGAGAACGGTACCTTTTTCTTTTTTATTGAGCTTAAGAAGAGAATCTATTATTTTCTTCATTTTTTCCGCTCTTTTTAAAAAAGTGTCTTTATATTCCGGGTTATAATAGGAAAGGAGAGTTGCAAGAGTATCCGCAAGGGCATGAACAGCAAGAGGATTTAACCAGATATGTGGATTTGTTCTTCTGGTTGTGTGAAGGAGTCTCTCAAGACTTATACACCTTTTTGCAAGTCTGCAGAGCTTTTTTGCACCAGGTTCTGCACGTCCGGCAAAAATAAACACATCCGATTTCTTAACTTTGAGCACATCTGAGGGTTTGGGCTCATAAAGATGGGGATTTGCACCTTCAGGATACACAACCTCATATCTAAATTGTTTTCCCCCAATTTCTTCTACAATACCTTTAATAGGGCTTATGCTGACTGCTATGGTAACTTTTGCAAATAAAAAGAGAGTGAACAGCATCTTATTCTCCTTTTTTCATCTTATTTATAATGCTGGTGGTGGAATACCCTTTAATATATGGTGCTATTACCACTTTACCACCATTCTTTTCAACAATATCCTTACCTACCACTTCCTCTGGTGCATAGTCTCCTGCCTTGACAAGAATGTGGGGCATAATCTCCATTATAAGATTATAAGGGGTATCTTCGTGAAATGAGGTAATAAAATCTGTCATATATAGAGCAGCCAGCACATACATTCTATCTGCAAGTGTATTAATCGGACGCTCTTTCCCTTTCAGTCTCCTCACAGATTCGTCTGAGTTTACGCCTATAACAAGAATATCCCCAAGAGTACTGGCGTACTCAAGGTATTCCACATGCCCCCTATGAAGTATATCAAAACAACCATTGGTAAATACTATTTTCTTACCTTTGTCTTTCTCTTTGCGAATAATTTCTGACAGCCTTCTTCTTTCAACGATTTTTTTACTTATTAAACTCATTTTTCACAGCAATCAGTTTCTTTTTCCAATCATCACCTGTTAAGGCGAGAATTTCAAGCGCATATATAATGGAATTGTAAAGCCCATGTTTGCCTATTCCCATTGTAGCCACCGGCACGCCTTTGGGCATTTGGACCATTGAAAAAAGAGCATCAATTCCCCCCAGAGAACCAGCATCTTTTGGCACTCCTATAACTGGTAAATTGGTACAGGCAGCTATAACCCCTGAAAGGTGCGCAGCAAGTCCTGCGATTGCGATAAATACACCTGCTCCACTTTCGGTCTCTTCCCTTACTGTTTTGATAAGTTTGTCCAGATTTCTATGGGAGGAAATAAAATATACCTTGTGAGGGATATTGTGTCTTTCCAAGAGTTCCCTGCCAAGGTTAACAAGGTCACTGTCAGATTTACTCCCTGCTATTATTACAATATACCTTTCCATCTTTGAATATCTCCTATGTCTTTTCTATAAAAAATATTCTTGAACCTGATTTTCCGCACTTCTTTATACACCT
>JALVLE010000262.1 GCA_027033555.1 Caldifarciminota bacterium
ATTTGACTTTTATGATATAAAAGGGGTGCTGGATGGGCTTGCGGAGTATTTGAATAAGGAGTTTACTCTTGTAGAGAGTAAAAAGACCCACCCTGGTTTTCTTTTTTCTGTTGATATTATGGATGGTACACGAAAATTAGGTGTAATAGGAGAGGTGTCTCTGGCTGTACAAAAACGTCTTGAAGTAAAAGTGCCTCTCTATGTATTGGAACTTGAACTTGAAGGCCTCAATCTTCCTGCTCTCACGTACAGAGATTTTTCAAGGTTTCCATCTGTGTGGAGGGATATTTCCGTGCTCGTGCCCAGGGGTACAAAGGCTGGGGATGTGCTGAAGCTTATCAGGAGCATTGATATAAAAGAGCTTGAGAAGGTAATTATAGTTGATGTGTATGATGATATAAAGACTCTGAGGGATAAAGTAAGCATAACTTTTTCTCTGCAATTCACATCCTATGAACGTACCCTGGAAAGTGGTGTGGTGGACAGGTATATGGAAAAGGTGATAGAGGTTCTAAAAGAACATGGATACGAGCAGAGAGCTTAATGTATTTGACGAGTTTGAGGAAGAACTGGAAGGGTTTATTGCGGACGTAAGAAGGCTTAAATCTCAAAACGAGGAACTTATTAAAGCCAAACAGGATCTTGAAGAGAGAATCGCGTTGGTGGAGTCATTGCTTGACGAGTTGCACAAAAAGCTTAAAAATATACAGTGGATGGTAAAAGAGTTAGAAAATGGCAGGAAGGGATAATAAAAAACGTCAGTTTGAGAGATGGCCTCTTTTTAAACGGTTCCATGTCACAGTTGGAGCGGGTACAGAGGAGGAAAGGGCTCTAATTGAGGATGTAGAAGACTATGTGAGTGATAAATTTCTAAGGCATTCTTATTTTAATAATCAGCCGGAGAAAGCGCTGGTTCTCACTGTTTACAGCATTGCGATGGATTATTTTAAACTAAAAAGGGAATATGAGAGGGAGCAGGTAAGAATAAAAAGACTTACGGAAAAAATAAAAAAAATCAGGGAGAGTTTATGATTTTTGTTTGTAAAGGGGGGAATTCAAATTGTTTTACGATGTTTTTAAAACGAGATACATACCACTTGCAGACAGGTTTGTGCCTGAGGACATTAACCAGATACGTGGACAGGAGCATTTACTTGGCGAAGGTGGAATTCTAAGGAGAATTTTAGAGGCAAGAAAGCCTTTAAATTTACTATTTTACGGTCCTCCAGGGACCGGTAAAACTCAGGTCGCAAAGCTTATAAGTAAAACCCTTAACATACCTTATGTTAAAATAAATGCGTGCACATTAAAGCCGGGGGAATGGAAAAAAAGTATATACCAGTTAACCGCAAAAAATAAAGGGAGTACCCTGCTTATTCTTGATGAGGTACACAGATTAAACAAACTTCAACAGGAGTTCCTGTTGCCGTATCTTGAGACTGGCGAAATATATCTTGTGGGAATAACTTCAGCCAATCCCTTTTTTACACTGTCTGCAGCTTTGCTTTCCCGTGTTCTTCCGCTTGAATTCAAAAAGTTGAGCTATGAAAATATTATGGACATATTGAAAAGTGCATTGGCGGATGCTGATAAGGGGCTTGGTTTGCTTGATGTTGAAGCTGAGGAGAGTGTGCTCAGACAAATTGCTCTCTTAAGTGATGGAGATGCAAGGCGTGCTCTTAGTTATCTTGAGGCGCTTACGCTTAATAAAAAGCCACCTATCAGAATTACACAGGAAGATTTAAAGCAGATAGGAGCAAATTCTTTTGCCCTATCACCCGATGAGTTCTATGATAATGTCTCGGCCTTTATAAAATCAATGCGGGGTGGAGACAAAGAGGCGAGTATCTATTATATGCTAAGGCTTTTAAAGGGGGGTGTGGACCCAAGATATTTGATAAGACGGATGCTCATTTTTGCCGCGGAAGATGTGGGACTTGCTAATCCATTTGCTCTGGTAGTTACAATGGCAGGAGGAGAGGCTTTTGAGAGGGTTGGGGATGAGGAAGGAAAGATAATTCTAAGCTTTCTTGCTCAGTATCTGGCCCTACAGAAAAAGTCAAATGACGCACTTTCTTTTTTAAAGAGGGCCGAAAAGGTGCTGGATAGGGGAGAAAAAGAGGATGTCCCGCCGTTCCTCCGGCATGGTAGAAGAAGGAAAGGGAAATATATAAATCCGCATAAAAGTGAAAGTGAAGCTCGCAAGCAAAAGTATATATCAGACAAGCTCAGAGAAAAAATACGAGGTAAGGAGGTGTAGAAAATGTGGGGTGCTTTTATAGTGGGCATAATTGTTGGTGGTGCATTAGGATTTGCTGCCTCTATTTTGTACTTTAAATACTCTTATAAAAAAGAGATTGAAGAGGCTTACGGTACGAGGGAAAAAATCCTTGAGGAGGCCAGAAGAGAGGCGCAGACCATAAAGAAAGAGGCAGAAATTCAGGCAAAAGATTATTATTTAAAGGAAAAAAGGAGATTTGAAAGAGAGTCTCAGGAAGAAAGGAGGAACCTTGATAAAGAAAGAAGGAAATTGGAAGAAAAAAGTCTCATACTGGAGAAGAGAGCGGACCAGCTTACAAGAAAAGAGAGGGAATTAAGAAGAAAGGAACAGGAACTATCTGAAAGGGAAAGGAGTCTTGATGCCAAGGAGCAGAGACTTGACCAGCTTATTGAGGAACAGGCCAAAAAACTTGAAGAGGTGGCAAGACTCACGAGAGAGGAAGCAAAGGCTGAACTTTTAAGAAATCTGGAGCAACAGGCCAGGTATGAAGCTTCTCAACTTGTTTACAGAATAAGAGAGGAGGCCAAACAAAAGGCGGAAAAAGAGGCGCAGAAAATTGTAGCAGATGCAATTCAGCGTTGCGCACTTCCTCTGGCTCAGGATCTCACTGTCACCGTTGTATCAATTCCATCTGATGATTTAAAAGGCAGAATTATTGGTAGAGAAGGGAGGAATATCAAAACATTTGAGAACGTGACAGGGGTGGAAGTGATAATTGATGATACTCCGGAAGCAGTGACTTTATCGTCTCACAACCCTGAATTAAGGGAAAAGGCAAGACTTGCACTGGAAAGGCTTGTGAAAGATGGAAGGATCCATCCTGCAAGAATTGAAGAGGTTTACAAAAAAGTAGAGGAGGAGTTTGAGCAGTATCTCCGTATGGTTGGTGAAGAAACCGCTCTGGAGCTTGGTTTATCAGGATTCCACCCGGAAATTCTCAAGTACATCGGGAAAATGAAATTCAGATACTCCTATGGTCAGAATCTGTTACAGCATTCTAAAGAGGTGGCATATATTGCTGGTGTAATGGCTGGAGAACTCAATCTCCCTGTTGAATTTGCAAAGAGGGCAGGTCTTTTGCATGATATTGGTAAAGTTGCGGA
>JALVLE010000263.1 GCA_027033555.1 Caldifarciminota bacterium
TTTCTCATAAAAGCATGTTTTCTGATACCCTTTTTATGCATGAGATATTAAACATTTTCACAGAGATTGGAAGGAGTACAGGGATAGTCATAACACACAGGATAGAGCGTGGGAGGTTTGAATGGGAGATTGATTTAAAAGATACCACCATTTACTGGTATGCAGAGCCGAGGAAAATAATGGCTGTGTTTACGAGGGAGATTATATATTTTACCGGGCCTTTCTGCAAGGAGGGGAGAAATAGAAAGAGGATACTGATAGCCTTTCCATCAAGTCTTTCAGGGTGCATAAAGCCTTTTAACTCTCCCTATCGTGGAAAAGAGGAAGATGCAGATAGCGTGCTTGTGTTTTTCTATGAGGGGAGGTGGGACAGGGGTCATTTAAAATATCTTCTATACCCGGTATCCATGGGACCTGATGCTAATCCTATTTTATGTCAGTTTATAGACGACGATTGTATAAGGTATATGACAGGGATGTATTTTCTCAAAGATGGGAGATGGTATTTTGCCTATCCTTTTTCAAGGAGGCTATATGAACACCCGACGGACGCTATTGGATGGGATGTAGAGGAAGACCCATCCTTTTACATGTGGGGAAAGAGCAGGAAAGCTTACCGAATGTACTACAGGCCGCCATTTTCAGATACTCTTTTTCGGGACATAATCAAATTCATTGAAAAACATGCAGGGGACGTGATAAGGGGTGGAAAATAGCTTTTGAATAATTGTTAACTGAGGTATCCTGCATTTTAACGTTTGAGGAAACAATACCCCCTTCGGTGCAATTATTTTGAAAAATAGCGCCCCCTGAACATCTCCAGACGTTGGCTTATTATTATATCGTTTATATATCGTTTATAATTTTTCACCTCCTTTGGGGGGTTTGTTGTATAACCCTTTTCCCGAAAGGAGGATTTTATTATCTTGGACACAATTAGTTTACACTGCTAAATAGAGGTATTTAGGGTAGAGTCAAATGAATTTTTGGTGTCCTGAAAAAATCTACCCGTTTTATTTAACAACTATTACTTTACGCGAAAACTCACTGCTATCTGTCTTAAATACGACGAAATATAAACCTGATTTAATCACTTTTACACCACTGACATTGAAATGCCATATGTGATTGCCTGGTGGAAAAACACCCTGTACAAGTTTTTTAATCAGTCTTCCAGAAACATCATACATATCAACCTCTATGTTCATCCTGTCAGGCAAAGCAATTTTAAAAGTCATTTCATTGTGAATTACATTGGGGAATGGACCTTCAAATTTTACTGCTTGGGGAATAGGCTCTAACTTAACAAAAGGCGCATTGGTGGTGAATTTAATGGCCCTTCCACTTTCAATGGTTGCCGCTCCCGGAACATACTGCTCATTATAGCAGTATAAAAGACCTTTTTTGCCAGATGGACCTTCTATCCCAACAGTGAAACTTTTGTCTATTGGAGGAAGGAGATATTGAATCAATATTTCCCCATCGCCTGTAAGAGTGTGATAGTAATCAGGGTCATACAGTAGAATTTCAAATTTATTAGGTGCTTCTACTCCATGTGCTACACTGTCCCATTCAAATATCGCAATATGTTTTTCTTGCAAATACATATAATATATTTTGCCGCTATTCAGAATATGTGGGTTCATGTAATCCCATAAACCAGCTATAATGTTATTAGGATGAGAAGAATCAGGTATCATTCCGTTCCGCGGATAATTATTTTTATAATCTCCAAACCCTATCCAACCGTTGCTGGATACTACAACCTTATTATACTCTTTCCCATAAAACTTAAAAGTAAAGGGAAGGTATACTGTATCCATCGTATTATCCTCTTCCATTAACCTTTTACCATATCCATAAGATTTTCCTATTTCTATCCAGGAAAATTCTGGCGCATACTCATAAGGTGAAAGGTCGGTGTAAGCGTAGTACCCATATTCATCGGGACCGACATATCTGCCCACCACAATATTAAAGTCAATAGAGTCGTGATAAGAATCTCCATTGAGATACAACCTGAACTTTCTTACCTTTGAAGTGTCTGAAGCGACGATTCTAAATCGTAATGTGTCGTGTCCGGAGGAAGTTAAAGAGTAAAAATTTCCGTAATGGACAACGGAATCTCTTAAAATTACTCCTCCGGTTATGCATTTTAAATATCCCGTAAGGTTCTTAATATTACCCAATCCGAACTTTCTCAAATTTACCTTAATCCCTACATCTTCCCCTCTGTCAAATGCATTGTTTGGACGAGACTCTTCTACAAGCCAGATACTATCCAGTACAAGCTTTTTATAATACTTTAATTGAACACCAGTTAATTTTATATCATCAATAAACCAGCCGTCAACAGTTATGTTTTCATCTGATTTTAGTCTGAATCTTACAAATACTGTGTCTCCTGTTTGTGCACCTTTTATAGGCAGGGTGTATGGTAACCAACTTCTCACAGTAAGATTCGTTTTAAATATGCTACGCCAGTTTTTTCCGTCATTTGAGACATCTATATAGGCACTGTCATGATTATATTGAACACGTAATTTATAATAAAAACTCAAATGAGCATCTTTTGTAAATATAAAAGGAGGTAAATACAAACACGACTCCATATTGTTTGAATATGTCCCGGTCTTTTCATTGCCGCACCAGTAAGATTCAGGAGAACTGTAGGCATCTCGTCCGGTTATATGCCATTCCCCTTTGAAAATTGGTATTTTACCAAAAGAATCCTCCACTGAGGTAAAGAATGAATCTATAGAAAGTACAAGGTTAACACTATCCTTTATGGTATCTGGGCCATACCAGGCTGTAATATACACCAGCCCCGTTCCATTTTCCACAATGCTATCAGCCCTTAGCAGGAACTCTACATTCCTGTGAGCATATGGGGCAAGGGTATCAATAAATCCGAGAGAATCCATGGCTTTTAAGTTTACTGTATCCACTTTTAGGCAGAAAAAGATGGAGTCCGCAAAAGCATGCCCTGCATTTGTAACATCAAAATTTATTGTTGCTATTTCTCCTGGATCCAAAATGAAATTATGATTATCGCCAGGAAATGTGTCATAAATATCTGCCAGATCTATGCGTAAAAGCGGTCTTGTAACCTGTACATAAATATCCTTTTTGAAGGTATCCTCATTGTTCGCCATAATGAGGGTAAAGTCTAAAAAATGGTTGTCTGGCACAGATTCGTTTACATAAAAACTAAAAGCCGTATCTATAACCACTATATCTCTCGGTGCTATGCTTCCCAAATATACAGAGTCCTTAATTAATAAAGCTCCACTGTCCAGTGCAGTAACTTTGAGATACACACTATCGGCAATAACTGAACCTGTGTTTTCAACCACTATGCCGGAAAATAC
>JALVLE010000264.1 GCA_027033555.1 Caldifarciminota bacterium
GTCTGGAGGTGACGGTATGAATACATTGCTATATATAATAGTGGCGTTTAAAAGTATAAGTATGACTCTTATAGGTGTTGAGAAGAACGATACTACGTTTTTTTATGTGAATATAGAGAATAAGGACACAGCGTATTATATCCACGCTACAAATACAAAGGGGCTTGATACGAGAATATGGACAGATACGAGCTGGAGACTGTTGAGGCTGGATAAAGTACAGCCGGGCAGGGTAAGAATGAAAGAAAGGTGGTTAAAAGATCATTATTATGTGAAAATTAACAATAAAGAGAAAAACTACAGGGCTCGCAATCCACTAATAGACAGACATGTTGTGGGTTATTTTCTTGCATACCAGAGGGATTGTAAGGAAAAAAGATTTAAAATGTTAGTCCCTGAAAAAGGCATTTTCCCTTTTAAATCCCGCTGCAAGTTGCAAGATGGAAAGAGATTGAGAACCCTTGAAATTGCAGGACTATATAGGGCTTTATACAGAAAAAAGTTCTATTTTCTGTTTGATGCTCAGAAACCCCTTATGTACAAATACTGGGATACCAGTAAAAGAGGACTTGAACTGAAAGAATATAGAATAAAATAAAAAGGCGCCCAGTTAAGTGGGCGCCTTTGTCCTGAAAAAATTCACTTTATCTCTATTTCAATCTCTTTCGGTTTGGATTTTTCAGATTTGGGAAGAGTTATTATCAATATGCCATCTTTGTATTCAGCCTTTGCTTTGTCAGGCTGAATTTCATCGGGTAACTGAATGGTTCTCACAAATTTACCGTAAGCCATCTCTATTCTGTGATAGGTTTTGCCTTTCTCTTCCTTCTCTCTTTTTCTTTCACCAGAAATGGTTATGCTATCGCCTCTTACAGAAATTTTAATGTCTTCTTTTTTAAGTCCGGGAAGCTCGGCTTTAACAATGTATTCGTTATCTGTTTCCTCAACGTCTATGGCTGGTATGAAGTAGCCTTCCTGCTCAGGAATAGCAGGATACCTACCGAAGAAGGAATCAAAGACCCTATCAATCTCCTCTCTCAGATCTTTCCATGGATCCCATCTTGTAATGTCCATTGCCATTTCCCTACCTCCTTTTTATTTTTATTTTTTGATTGGTATATATAATTATTTATCACCATTCGGATTGTCAAGGGGGAAAGTAAGAAGTTTAGTTATAATTATGGAATATGGGGCAAAGAAATATATGGCCTGCAAGGATCCCATATGCCATTGAACCTCATCAAACAAAGATGAAGTCCAGAAAATTACAAGTGATGCGATAAGAGCGCATGTGCCAACAAAGGAAGCAAAATCATTATTTACATTTTCTTTAAGCGCCTTTATAGAGTAGAAAAGAGTGGTATTTGCATTAAAATAGTATCAGAGTATAACAACTATCCTTTGCCTGTTCCAATTTTTGATTGTAAAATGTGATGTATGAAGATGGGAGTTGTGGTTATAACGTATTTCCTTTCCGGTATTCCTTTTGGGCTTATTTTTTCAAAGTGGTTTAAAGGGATTGACGTACGAAAAGTAGGTAGCGGTAATATCGGAGCAACCAACGTTTTCCGTGCTGCTGGCTGGAAGATTGCACTGCTTACAGCAGTATTTGATATTTCCAAGTCCGCATTGCCGGTTATTTATGCCAAAACCAAAATAAGTCCTGAGTTTGCTTATATAGTAGCAATCTTTGCTGTAATGGGGCATATCTTTTCCCCTTATCTTTTTTTTAAAGGTGGAAAGGGAGTTGCCTGTTTGTTTGGTGCTCTGCTGGGACTTAATCCATTATATTTTATAATTTTTCTGGCCATATTCGTTCTTCTTATTTTGATAACCCGTTATGTCTCCCTTTCTTCCATTATCACAAGTTTTTTTGTGCTCCTGTATATGCTCTTATTTGTCAGACAGCAGCAAGCAATATTATTTGGAGTTGTGGTATTTTTGCTGATAGTGCTAAGGCATAAAGGTAATATTGAGAGATTAAGGAAGGGAAAAGAACCAAAAATAGGTAAAAAGGTGTGAAGATAGGGATACTCGGTTACGGGAGTTTTGGGCTTGTTATATCTGCCATTCTCTCTGAGAATGGTCATACCGTTACTTTATGGGGTAGAGATCCCGATAGAGTAAGTTATCTTATACGCACCCGCAGGGATGAAAAAAGGCTGCCTGGTTTCAAATTGCCGGAAAATATTTCCATTGTATATAAATATGAAAAACTTGAGGATGCAGAACTTATTGTCTCTGCATTGCCATCTCATGCACTTTCTGAAGTGTTCAATAAGAGGTTAAAAGATATTTTAAAAATACGTAAAATTGTTTCACTTACCAAGGGATTTGTAAATGAGGAACAATTGCCGGCTGATTTTATAAAAAGTATGTTCCCTGATGCTCAGATAGCGGTTTTGTCAGGTCCTAATATTGCGAGAGAGCTTTCACGGAAATTGCCTACTTCAAGTGTGATAGCTTCGTATGATCTGGAATATGCCCGCTTGCTACAGATGGTATTTGCACGACCATACTTTAGAATATATATTCATGATGATGTGCGTGGTGTAGAGCTTGGTGGGGCTTTAAAGAATGTGCTTGCCATTGCTGCGGGGATGGTAGATGGTCTTGGACTTGGTATGAATGCTAAGGGAGCCCTCCTTACCCGTGGAATTGCGGAAATGAGAAGGCTTGCGCTTGCGCTTGGGGCGAAAAGCGAGACTCTTATGGGGCTTGCTGGGTACGGTGACCTTATCACTACTTCTTTTTCAAAAGATTCAAGAAACAGGACAGTGGGAGAACTCCTTGCAAAAGGCCAGAGGCTCGAAGATATTCTAAGAGACCTTGGTATGGTCGCAGAGGGTATAAGAACTTCTGATATAGTTCTCAAAATAGCAGATAAGCTTGGAATAGATATGCCTATAACCAGGGTTGTTAATTTAATTGTCAATGAAAAGATCGGATTTAGCGAAGCTATAAACATGCTTTTATCAAGGCCACTTAAAGAGGAGTTTTACAATGGAACTTGAATATAAGATAAAAGAAAAAGATGGCTTTATTGAAGTGTCGTACGAAAAAGGGGATAAACAATATCCTCTTGTTGAGCTACCTGATAGATTTGTGGAGTGGAGCACAGGTGAAAGATTGAAAGTTCTTGACATGGTAAAGGAGCATAAATTCCCGGAATATCTCGAAGGACCCCACAATGGAATGGTGGCAACCTGTGGAAACAAAAGGGAAGATGACGTAATAAGTATAAACAATGCTGTCAAAGGAGTGGGCTACCTGCCAAAAAAAGAAACGGTAGATGAACTCATAAACATTATGAAAAGTACAAAGAAGG
>JALVLE010000265.1 GCA_027033555.1 Caldifarciminota bacterium
TTCAAGCTCGGTCTCCTCTGCATATCCTTCAATTTCAACAAAATCAAGGGGCTTTAGTTCTTTCTCCAGCCTGATTGCGTCCTCTCTGCTCAGGATTTCAACTTTATAAAACCTTGGTGCATCATCAAACACAACCCTCTCAATGCCAAGACCACTATCTATCCGCACCTTCAAAAACCCACTATCAAGGATCCTGGATCTACTGAACTCAAATTGTATAAAAGCTCCTGGATACGCGGACTTCCCAAATTGTCTATAAGAATGATAGTGTCCAAGTGCCACATAATCATAAAAAGTGCCCTCAAAGAGCGCCGGATCTTTTTCCCCCCTATTCTTACCAAAGGCACCATGAACAACAGCTACGTGATACCGGGCATCCTCCTCAGGATAGTCGGGTATTTCAAAAAAACCCCCATAAAATGCTGTCTCACCCACTTTTAAAACTGGCTGAACAGGAGATAGAAGGAAAAGATTTTCTTTTTCAAAGTAGATGGCTATGTCAGGCCTCTTATAAATGGAATCCTCAGTATAGGCATCATGTCCTGTGATTTCCCCTTCATGACGACTACCTCCACCCGGCAAAATAACCGTTTTCACACTCGCAAATTTTATAATCAACTCAAGAACTTCTCTTGCCTTTTCGGAAGGGACATAGTTGGAATCAAATAAATCGCCTGCAATTACAACAAAACTGGCCCCATCCTCTACAGCCTTCAGATACATCCTTTCAAGATGCTCTTTTTGAATCTCAAATAGCTCTTTTCCAAGATACTTTGCCTCTCTGCCAATATGAACATCTGCTATGTGGTATAATAACATGTTTTAATTTTATTGCATTGTAAAGGTTCTGTTAAGAATAAAGGCTTGTTCGTCCGTACTCTGCGTGGTAAAATTTAAAAATGTATAATCTAATTACTGCATTATTGTTTGCGTATTCGTCTATTTATTACTACGAATCTCCTACATATCCTGGTATCTCCTCTCTATACGCAGACCTAATCTGGTATGAGCCAGGTCTGTTGGGGGTTTCAGAATACAACTATAGTATCAGTTTCACAGGTATTATACCATTTTCCACATCCGATGTAAAACATGCAAACCTGAGTTTCTTTAAAAAAATACAGAATAGGTTCTGTGTCTTTTCAGGATTAAAACACAGAGCCCTTCAAACTTTATATACTGAAAACACCTTCCTGTTGGGTGCAGGCTATTTATACCATAAACTCCTGTTTTTCAACACAGCTTTGCGACTCATAAGTCTCAAATTAAGCGGCAACGGCAGCATAACAAAACCTACACTTGACCTTTCCTTTGGTCTCAAAAAATCCTTTTTGCTCGCAGATGTGTTCTTCTCAAACGTGTTAGAACCTGATCTCAGTATCAGTCAAAGCGGAGGAAAAAGCAAAACATCTAAACGTATTATGTTGAGTTTTAACTATCCAAAAAATGTTTATTTTTCAAGCGGCTTTACAGAGGAAGCTGGCTACAGCACCCCATTTTTCAGCGCAGAGGTATGGTTTACTCACGGCTTTAACGTGGCTTTTGGTGTGGAAAACCATACTGTGGAGGGGGCTATATCTTTAAGAAGCAAAAAAATGGGGGTTTTGTTTAGATTAAAATCACACACAGTTATGGGAGCCACCTATATTGCCGGTCTTTCCTTTTATAAAGAATAAAGATCCACAGTTTTCATGCTCTGCAAATTCCCATCTTCATTGTAAGTTTCAATTATAATATAGTGGAGGCCAGAGGAAAGTTCAAGTGAAAGCTTTAGGGTGTCTCCAGCAAAATAAAAAGAATCAACCAATACATCTCCATCAAGAAGTACCCTGATATTTGCATCCTTTTCTATAGGTTTTTTTATCTCGTAATATCCCAACACCGTGTAAGCCGCATACAGGGGTTCGTATAGATAAAAAGACGTTTTCTTTCTTCTCCATATCCCCAAAATCACCCATAAAATTGCCCCCAATAAGAGAGCATATGCGGGTATCAAATACCACCTCCGCCTTTTTTCAAAATAAGGAGCCAATCTCTCATCAAGTTCATCTGGAGCCTTTACTCTGCGGAATCCCTTGAGCAGTTTCTCAAGTTCTTTTTCTTTCATAGCTTTTTCTCCATCTCTTTCCTTAAATACTCCTTCGCCCTGTTCAGCCGTGATTTCACAGTGCCTATGTTTATCTTCAAAAGTCGTGCTATCTCTTTATAGGAAAATCTATCAAAATAATAGAGTCTTATAATTTCTGCATGGTCATCGGGAATTTTGCCAAGGGCTATGAGTAGATTTTTCTTCATCTCAATCTCTTTTTCCGTAGTACCTGCCTCAGAAAGTGCCTCATGAATCTCTGTTTCTCTGAATTTTCTCCTCCTCGTAAGAAAATTCGTAACCGTATTACGGGCAATGCTGAATATCCATGTTTTTATGCTGCTTCTATTTTCAAAGCTATCAAGGTTTTTATATACCTTCATAAATATCTCCTGCGTCAAATCTAACGCATCTTCTCTATCCAGCACACGCCAGTAAACATAATTGTACACATCGTCTCTATATTTTTTATAAATCCTATCAAACCTCACCCGTTCTCTTTTTGTATATTAGACACATTATCCTGTAAAATTGTTCCATTAATAATTTGCAAAAGCTTCTGTATCAAAACCTTGCAATTTTATTGTGTTGCAAAATGAAACCCTTTGAAACACAAAGAACTATGCTATTATTAACACTGGCGTAAAAATTGCTAAAATAACAATGAATAACACACCTCCCCATCTTCGGAGAGGAGCAATCCGCTCCTCTCTATTTTCTCAAGAAATTAAGCAAAACTACCCCTTCTGGGAATAAACAGTTTAAACTGTTATTAAAGGTATCTGGTTTACAACTTATACTGTCAGGGTTTATCCTGAGTGTATCCGGATATTTCAGTAAGAGCTCATAGCGTATGCTATCAGACTCCACACTTATAGTGTCAAATACAAACCGGATAAGTGAAAAACTCACTTTTACATTCCTGGGCTTTAAAATCTGTACCAATTTAAGGGGCGAATGTAGAGACACACTTTTTGTATAATTTCCTGTTCTAAGGGAGTCAAGGTATATGGTATCTGTTGTTAAATATCTCAGCATCCTGAGGGTTGTTCGGGGACCCTTTACCCGTACAGTGTGGGGGGTGATTTTCTTTGTGTAAACACGAGTATTGGTGGTATCATACAGGTAAATGGGTTTAATTGAATATATAATCTTAGTGGAATATCTATCCACCAAGAATAAAACTTTCTGAGGAAGCACTTCAAGTACTTTTATGTCTTCCATCCCGGGAATATTGCCC
>JALVLE010000266.1 GCA_027033555.1 Caldifarciminota bacterium
CTCTAGGATTGTAAAAATAGACGAGAAAGGCAGAGTGTTTTTGCCGTCCTCTTTAAAAAAGGGGTTATATTACGGTGAAAAGTTAATATTAACGACTGGTTTTGAGCCGTGCATTTACGTTTTTTCTGAAACAAACTGGAAAAGGCTTATGAAAGAAATAGGCACAGTTACTCCATTTTCACCGCCAGAACTAAAAAATACACTAAGGCATTTGCAGGGAAATTCTGAAGAGCTTGAACTTGACTCTCAGGGACGAATACTTATTCCAGGACATCTTTTTGAGTATGCCCGTCTCAGGGATAAGGTGTTTTTTGTGAAAATGGATACCTGGTTTGAAATGTGGAATCCTGATATTTACCGGCAATTCATGGAGGAGCATCCAGTAAATATACATGGATTAAAGAATGAATAACGTGATTCATATACCTGTACTTGTAAAGGAAATAATGAATATGATGAAAGGAGATTTAAAGGTTATTGTGGATGCCACCTGCGGTAATGGAGGTCATTCATACCTTATAGCAGAAGAATTCTCGGGTAGTATCAAGAAAATGTTTTGTTTTGATAAAGACGCAGAAAGTCTGGAAATTGCCAGAGCCCGTCTTCAGAGCTTTGATTTTATAGAATTTGTACCCCAATCTTACACTCACATTGCCCCCACTCTAAAAAATTTCGGCGAAAGGGCTACCTTTGTTCTATTTGATCTGGGTCTCTCCATGTGGCAGATAAAAAGCTCCGGAAGGGGCTTTACTTTCAAAGAAGATGAACCTCTGGATATGCGGTTTGATACAAGGAAAGGTCTCCCGCTTTATCTCCTGATAAAAAGACTGCTTCCTGAAGAAATTGAAGAGATACTTAAAACTTACGGTGAAGTAAAAAGGGCAGGTAAAATAGCACAGGCTATTGTAAGAGAGAGAAAAAGAATTGAGATAAACACCACATTAAAGCTTGTCAATATCCTGAGAGACATAGGACTTCCGGATTCTGAGATACAAAAAGTTTTTATGGCTTTCAGAATTTACACAAACAAAGAACTCCACGAACTTGTAGAGGGAATAAGATCGGCAACAGATGCAACAGAAAAGGGTGGAAGAATAGCCTTTATCACTTATCATTCCATTGAAGACAGGATTATAAAAAGGCTCTCCCATATAAAAGGGATAAATAAAGTGAAGCCATATCCGATTTTCCCCGGAGAAGAAGAAATCAAACATAACAGAGCAGCAAGAAGCGCTAAATTAAGGGTCTTTGAAAAAGGAGTGAACAATGTTAAAGAAACCGATTTTGCTGTCATCTATTCTATGGTTTCTTCTTTTCCTGCCCCTTTTACTGGTTAGCAAAACGGTAAAAGTTGGCATGGAAATTGTGACACTCAACACAGAGAAACTAAAGGCTGAAGGGTTTTATAGTAAAATGGTGAAAGAGGAAAATAGGTTAAGATATTCACTTATAAGGAGCACTGTGTATCATGACAGAAACAAGAAAAATCCGCTTCTGGCGACTCTATCTCGCAGGCAGCCTGCTCATTCTTCTGTTTATTTTGTCCAGTCTGAAGCTCTGGACATTGCAGATAGGAGAGGAAGGTAAAAAGTTAAAAGAAAAAGCCACAAAACAGTTTTATATGGTAATATCGCTGCCTGCCAAAAGGGGAATTATTTACGATAGAGAAAACAGGCCTCTTACTTTGAATATGGGAAATGTTGAAGTGTACCAGCATCAAGGTCTCTCAAAAAGGGGTATAGTTGCCCTCAGGAGACTCGGTCTTTCTCCCGTTTATAAGAAAAACTTTAACGGTATAAAATGGATAGGATATACTTCATTTGAATTTATAGATTCACTTGAACACATTAAAAGACGCGAAAAAGGGCGCATTAGCTATTATAAATACTGGACAAGAATATACACTGTTGAAGAGGGATACAGCAGCCTGATAGGATATATTAAAAAAGAGGGCAAGAAGATAGTAGGTCTATCAGGACTTGAAAAAATACTTGACCCATACCTTCGTGGAAAAGATGGCAAACTGCCTGTCATTAAAGGGGCATTAAACTCTACTGAGATATTTACCCTTGAGAAAAAGAAGATAGACCCAGTAGATGGGAAAAATGTTAAAATTACCGTAGATGCATATATTCAGGAGATCGCCTACGCTGCCCTCAAAGAAAAGGTTGATGAGCTATCTGCAAAGGGTGGGTTCGTAATTATAACAAACCCGCAAAATGGCGAAATACTCAGCATGGTTTCTTACCCCGTAAAGCATAACAGAAACTTTGTGCTCTCTTACCCCTATGAACCTGGTTCAACATTTAAAATAGTCGCCTATTCCAGAGCACTGGATGACCACATTATCAATCCCCTTGATTCAATAGATACTGAAGAGGGTATGTTAGTCGTAGATGACAGGACTATAAAGGATGTGCACAAAATGGGAAAAATTACATGGCTTGAGGCATTTTCCCATTCTTCAAATGTTGCAGCTGCAAAACTTGCACTGAAACTTGGTAGAAGGAAAATGTATGAGCAAATACTAAAACTGGGATTTGGCTGTCCAACAGGTTCATTCCTCAGAGGAGAACTAAGACCGCCAGGTAATTACAAAGACTGGAAAGACTCAAAGCTTGCTACACTTGGCATTGGATATGGTCTTTTGATAAATGGGCTGCAAATGGCAATGGCGTACGGTGCTATAGCCAACGGCGGTTACCTCTATTCTCCTAAAATTCTGTATTACTCCGACCCTGTTAAAATCAGAAAGGCGTTAAATAAAAGGAGTGTTAAATATTTAAAACTGTTTATGAGAAAGGTTGTAGAAAACGGTACTGGTAAAAAAGCGCACATAGAGAACGTGGCAATATGCGGAAAAACAGGAACAGCAATGGTATATGACAGGAAACTCCACAGGTATAATCCAGAGAGAAAGATTACCTCTTTTATTGGTTTTTTCCCATGCGATTCTCCTGCATATCTTATATACGTGGTAATATTTGAACCAAAAGGAACTCCCTGGCTTATGTATGGCGGAGAAGTTGCAGCACCTGTGTTTAAAAAGATAGCCCTAAAACTCTTATACAGGAGGCTTCATGAAAATATCTGAGCTTTTTAAAGGCCTGAAAATTGAAAATTTAAAGGAGGACGTTGATGTAAAAGGCATTGCATGTGATTCAAGAGAGGTGAAAAATGGCTTTATTTTTGTCGCCATAAAGGGACGAGTATTTGATGGACACAGGTTTATTGAAGAAGCAGAAAGAAAAGGCGCCGTAGGATTTGTTGCAGAAAGGCAAATTGATACACAAAAACCATACGTTATTGTAAAAAATAGCAGAGAATTTATGGGAAAGATAGCAAAAAGATTTTATGGGCACAAAATAAAAGACCTGAAAATCATAGGGATCACGGGCACCAACGGGAAAACAACAACAGCCTTTTTTGTCCAAAAAATTTTACAAAACGCCGGCATCCCAGCTGCTAATATTGGAACAGTTTTATATGATACAATTAAAGAACAAAAGCCCGCGAAAAGAACAACACCAGAATCTGCTCTTTTATTCAGGTTGCTATCGGAATCAAAAGAGGCTGGAGCAAAAGTAGCTGTAATGGAAATATCCTCTGCAGGATTAAAGGAAAAAAGAGTTGATGAGATTGAGTTCTTTGCAGGGGTGTTCACGAACTTCTCAAGAGAACACCTTGAATATCATACGGATCTTGATGACTATTTTAATTCAAAGAAAAAACTTTTTACCAAATTAAGACCTGAATGGGGTATATTTAATGCAGACTCTCCATATTCCCATAAAATATTAAAAGAGTATAATGGAAAAACCGTAACATATGGTATAAATGACGGAGAAATAAAAGGAGAAATTCTTGAAGATTCTTTGAGAAAGCTTGTAATAAGGGTTCGGGGAAAGATGGAAAGGACATACACTCTGCCTGTTGGATTAAAGTTTAATGCCTATAACTTCCTTGCTGCCCTTTCCATAGCCTATGTTCTTGGGCTTGGTCCAGATGATATAATAACCCACAATCTCACAACTCCTCCCGGGAGGATGGAGTTTGTTGAAAACAAAAAGGGACTTTCAGTGTTCGTTGACTATGCCCATACAAAGGAGGCTATTTTTAAACTTCTTTCCTACATCCGTCCTTATGTTAAAGGGAGATTGATCATTGTTTTTGGTGCAGGAGGAGATAGAGATCCTGGGAAAAGGCCACTTATGGGGGAAGCTGCTACTACTCTCGCCGATATAAGTATAATAACAAGTGATAATCCACGCAGCGAAGACCCAATGAAGATTATAAGAGATATTTTAAAAGGCGTCAAAAATGGTAGCGTTTACTACATTGAGCCTGACAGAAAAAAAGCAATAGAGATGGGCATATCCATGATGAGGAAAGAGGATGTACTAATCATTGCAGGTAAGGGACACGAAACCTATCAGGAAATAAATGGCGTGTTTTACCCTTTTGATGACAGAAAGGTTGCAAAAGAAATCCTGGAGGGATTATGAGATACACAGCAAGAGAGGTTGCAAATATAATGGGAGGTAAACTTTATAGGTTAAGTGGGGATGAAATTATTACAGGGATCTCCATTGATTCACGAAGTATCCAAAAAGGGGATATGTTTTTCGGTATAAGAGGAGAAAGGTTTGATGGTGCTACATTTGCGAAAGAAGCGGTAGATAAAGGGGCAGTATGTGCTGTGGTACCTGAGTACAAAAAAACTGAAAATGTCCCTTCAATTTTAGTGGATGAACCTGTAATGGCAATGGGACGACTTGCCAAAAATTACCTTATGTCAAAACTAAGGGCAAAAGTTATAGGAATAACAGGCTCGGTAGGCAAAACTACAACAAAGGACCTTATTCATCGGCTATTATCACTCAAGTACAGTGTCTCAAAAACTATAAAAAGCTATAACGGATTTATAGGGCTACCATTCTCCATTCTAAAAGCAAAAGAAAAGGATGATTTTCTTGTCCTTGAATACGGAATAAGCAGGCCATATGAAATGGATTATCTTGTATCTATCGCTGAACCAAGTGTGGCTGTACTTACAAGAGTGGGTAAATCTCACCTTGAATTTCTGCATACCGAAGAGGAAGTAGCAATAGAAAAATCAAAGCTCTTTAAATCCCTTAAAATGTTTGATATAGCCATTTTAAACAAAAAGAGTCCATTTCTTGACTTTTTTGAGGCTAGCCTGCCTAAAATGGTACGCGTATTTTACTATGAGACTCCAAAAATCATAGAAATGAGCATGGAGGGCACAATATTTAAATTTGAGGATGAGATATATAAAACTCCGCTAATAGGCAAACACCTTGTCACAAACCTCACAGCTGCAATCATTACAGCAAAGATACTGGGGGTTCCTTTGAAGGATATAAAAGAAGAGGTAAAAAATATCAGCCCCTCCCCAATGCGGATGGAACCGATTTCAATAGGCCATCTTCACATTTTAAATGATGCTTATAATGCAAATCCGGAATCAATGAAAGCCCTCATTGAAACTGTAAAAGAAATGGGCATTAAAGAGGATATAATTTTTGTATTAGGTGACATGCTTGAGCTGGGTCCAAAAGCTCCCATTTATCATGAAAATATAGGACGCTATCTGGCAGAAAACCTGCAAAACGCTACACTTTTCACATATGGTAAACTTGCTGAAAACTATATTAAAGGGGCAAAAAAGCTGCATTCTAAAAAGCACTTTGATGATCTGGATGAACTTGTAGAAGAGATTTTAAAAAGAGAAAAAGGACACGTATTCATTAAAGCATCAAGGGGAATAGAGCTGGAAAGGATTATAGAAAAACTCAAGGAGAGGGTATAAATGTTCTATCACCTTTTTTACCCGCTTAAGAATTATTTCTCATTTTTCAACATCTTCAGATACATTACAACACGAAGCGGGGGAGCTTTTCTTACATCTTTAATACTCACAATCATTCTTATCCCTCTTTATATAAAGTGGGGAATAATCAGAGAAAGAATTTCCGATAAGGTTCCGGAAAATCACGAAAAAAAGAGTGGGACACCTACTTCGGGAGGAACGATTTTTATTCCAGTTGCCATCCTCTCCACTTTGCTATGGGCAAAATTAAATGTGCTATTTGTATATCTCGCTATTTTTGTAACATTGTATATGGGTGTAATGGGTCTGTATGACGATCTTTCCAAACTTAAAGGCAAAGAAAAAGAAGGTCTTTCAATTAAATCCAAACTCATCTTTCAGTTTATTCTTTCGTTTATAGTGGTAGTGTGCCTGTACAAGCTTTATCCACATGATGTAGTTACAAAAACCCAGTTTCTTTCTTTTAAAAACATAAATATTGATTTTGGGGTCTTTTACATTCTTTTTGTAATGTTTGTATTCGTAGGAACAACCAACTCTGTAAACCTTACAGATGGCCTTGACGGCCTCGCTGCAAGTACATATATACCTGTAATTGGTGTTTTTATTTTATTGGCTTATTTTGAAGGACATAGGGTTCTTGCAAACTACTTACACCTTTTAAAAATAAAGGATATCGGGGAGCTTGCCATTTTTGGCAGCTCTATAGCTGGAGCAGCGCTGGGGTTTTTATGGTATAACGCCTATCCTGCTGAGATTTTCATGGGTGATACTGGTTCACAGGGGCTTGGAGGAGCACTTGCAATAATGTCAATTTTAACCAAACAGGAACTCCTGCTTCCGGTAGCAGGATTCGTATTTTTCATGGAAACTCTATCTGTAATCCTCCAGATTTATGTTTATAGAAAGTCCAGAGGGAGAAAAAGATTCTTCAAAAAGGCTCCCATTCACCATCACTTTGAGATGATAGGATGGAAAGAACCTAAAATTGTAGCAAGGATGTGGATCATTTCACTTCTTTCCTCAATACTGGCTTTAACCTTGATTAAAATAAGATGAAAGGGTTTAAAAATTCATTGGGAAGTAAATATATAGGCGTTTTAGGAGCAGGAAGGTCAGGTAAAGCTGCTGCTCTTGCATTGAGGAAAAAGGGCGCAAAAGTGCTACTTTCGGACAAAGGTAACATAAAATGGAACAGGAGGGATATACAGAAAGAGGAATTCGGACACACATCACGTATTTTTGCAACGAATATGGTTGTGCTTTCCCCCTCTGTGATAATCCATTCGCCTTTTATTCAAAGGCTTATAACCTCCAGGATTCCTGTAA
The DNA here is from genome assembly GCA_027033555.1 of Caldifarciminota bacterium. Classification (GTDB taxonomy): domain Bacteria; phylum Hydrothermota; class Hydrothermia; order UBA1063; family CAJXJZ01; genus CAJXJZ01. The sequence continues at coordinate 7,184 of JALVLE010000266.1, forward strand.
TCTCCGAACTTGAGCTTGGCTATAGACTAACTGAAGGCGCTTATATAGCAATAACTGGTACAAACGGTAAAACAACAACAACCAGCCTTTTGAATTTAATGATCCCGGGGTCTATAAAAGCCGGAAATATTGGCATACCTCTTTCAACTTATGCTGATAGAAAAGGTATCTTTGTTCTTGAGGTCTCCAGCTTCCAACTTATGACAATTGACACATTCAAACCTGATATAGCGGCAATTTTAAACATTGAAGAAGACCACCTGGACTGGCATAAAAATATGAAAGAGTACATTAATGCAAAGGCACGCATCTTTGAAAATCAAACAGATACTGACATACTGGTTCTTAACTTTGATGACAAACACACTCTGCCGCTTTCCAAAAGGGCAAAAGGAAAAGTATTTTTTGTGAGTATTAAACAGAGAGTAAAAGGCGCATTTTACGAAAACGGGACGCTTTTTCTAAATATTGATCAGCCGATAAAAATCATTGAAGAACAGGAAATGTTATTAAGAGGATTTCACAATATTTACAATGCCCTTTTTGCCTCCCTGTGCGCTTATCTCTATACACAAGACATCAAACAGATACGAAAAGTGTTAAGAGAATTCAGGGGATTACCCCACAGGATTGAATATCTGGGTGAAATCAAGGGTATAAAGTTCTTTAATGACTCCAAAGGCACCAATCCCCACGCTGTTCTCTGGGCACTTAAAAGTTTTAAAGAAAATGTCATTCTTGTCCTTGGCGGCGAAGATAAGGGTCTTTCCTTTAAATTACTCAGGGAAGAGATCAAAGATAAGGTCAAATTCATTATTGCAATTGGGGCAACAAAGGAAAGAGTTTTAGAAGAACTTGGAGACATTAAAGAAGTAAAGTTTGCCAGAGATATGGATGAAGTTGTAGAACTCGCTCTCCTGCATGGCCAGAAAGGAGATACGCTTCTCTTCTCACCAGGATGCTCAAGTTTTGATATGTTCAAAAATTATAAGGAGAGAGGAAATGCTTTTAGAAGAAGTTTCCAGAAAAAGGCGCAATGAACCGGACCTAAAATTGTTTAGCGTTATCGCCATTCTGATTTTTCTGGGCATGGACATTATTTATTCTTCGGCTTTCTACACAAAGAATATTTCCTTTAGTCTTCAGGCCGCCATCACCCTCACCCTTGGAACAATAGCCCTCTTTATGGGAATGGCCATAGATACAAAACACTGGAGAAAAATAGCTCCATATTTTATGGTTTTCACATTGGTGCTTCTTTTGTTTGTGCTCAAATGGGGAGTGAAAATAAACAATGCAAAAAGATGGATCAAAATTGGAAGGTTTACCATCCAGGTTTCTGAAATTGCAAAAGTGGCAATTATTTTATATCTCGCACACCTTCTGGACAACACAGAAGAACTTCGGAATTTTAAAGAATTTATAAAGATTTCCCTCCCAGTTATACTCACAGGTGCGCTTATTGCAATAGAACCAAGCATATCAGCCGCCTCAATTGTGATTTTTGTGGGATTTTCCATGATCTTTTACGCAGGAGCAAGACTTCGTCACTTATTACTGCTAACCCTGTTTGCTCTTTTGCTCATAGGGAGCATGATCCTTGCATTCCCACATGCAAGGGAAAGAATACTGAAGAAAACCACTGGCGGCGAGATGTATCAGGTTAAACAGTCAAAACTTGCTATTGCCAATGGTGGTCTGGTTGGGAGAGGCCCGGGTAGAGGACTGGCAAAGTATAAATACCTTCCCGAGATAAGTAATGACTTTATTTTTGCCCTTGTTGCAGAGGAGTTTGGTTTTATAGGAGGCATAAGCATAATCCTTTTATTTATTTTCATTACTCTAAGGGGATTTTACATAGCCAGAGAGCATATACATGATACTTATAAAACAACCCTTGCAATGGGAATAACTGTTCTATTCTCATTACAGGCCGGGCTGCACATAGGCATAAATACCGGACTGCTTCCACCCACTGGTGTAGTACTACCTTTTGTTAGTTATGGTAAAATGGCCATACTTACCAGCATGTTCCTTGCAGGTATACTGCTTAGGCTTTATTATGAAATAGAAGATAAGGAATGAAAATGAAGGGTATAATAATAACAGGTGGTACTGGCGGACATATATTTCCTGCCATAGCAGCGGGCAGAGTGTTTGAATCCCAAAAAATCCAAATGGAGTATTTCATTGTGGGAAATAAGGTTAAAAACGTTAAAACAGGTGGCCCCACACGCTACTTCCAGGGCAACTCTCCCTTTCAGGGCAATATATTTGACCGCCTCAAAAATGGTTTGCAAATGATTATGTTATTTTTAAAAGGTCTCTTTATAAT
>JALVLE010000267.1 GCA_027033555.1 Caldifarciminota bacterium
ACCAGTTTGTCTCCTTAAACTTTAACGCCACATATTTGGCGGATTCTGCAGCAAATACCTTATAATCTATGGGAAGATAGATAGTGAGTCCACACCTTGTCATTTGAGCATTTGTCCAGGTGTAAGGAACCGCGTCGTTCAGTTTAGCCACCACAGAGTCAATATCATCCTTTATAACCTGTATATTCCCGAGATTGGGCTCATTTTTCAGTTTAAGAATAAACTCCCTTATATCCACATTGCTTGGATCGTCCAGCGAAGACACATGTGTATGACTCCAGGCATCGTATATCTCATTGGCATAATTTCCAGTCTGCGTCACAAGATCATTGGCAAGATTACCAATTTTTGCACCCAAAGAGGTCATTAGAGATGTCTTTACCACACCCATATGAACAGTTTTACCCTGCCTAACTCCTTCATCATAAACCGCCTTTGCAATTCTCCTTGCAAGTTCCAGAGGTTCCATACCTGGATTCTGAACAAGAGCAGTAAGCCATGCCCCTGGATTAAGCACACTCAGCATGGGCATGGAAAACTCAGAAGCAACAACGTAATCGGTTACATCCTTGAGTTCATATGCCACCTCAACCATACCCATAAGACAGGCGTGGAAGACAACAATATCCGGATGTAACCCAACCTCCTCCAGTGCAGCCCTTACATCCTGCATAGGCATGAGGCTCCCCGCTCCATTTATCTCATCCACGCAGCATCCTCTCCATCCACCTCCGTGATCATCCAGGATCAACATGTAATGCTCCGCTGGATAATTTTCTTTAACGTATTGAAGAAAATCCTTCAGCGTTCTCTTGTCTGACATGTCTTTCGTGCCAAGATCCGAAAGCACAGGAGAACTAAGAGAATCAGGTAGCTCATCTGTATGTTTCTCAACATAATAATACTTAACAATTCCACCCTTCTTTTTGCTACCCACAGCAACCACTATCTTAACTTTATCTGTGCTCCCAACACTCTCAAGGTCCTGCACATCTTTAATCACGTACGAGGTACCGTTATTACTCTCATCCAGGTTGTTGTTCCCATCCATATATCCAATAACGACCCACTTTGTTTTTGTTTCCTCCTCTTCTGTCTCTTTTTTACATGAGAGCCCTGAGAACATAAGAAGGCTTGCCACCGACAATAATACCCATCTCCTCATAATACCCTCCTTTTTATTTTTTATGAATTATACAGCCAGATATGGGACTTAACAAATACTAAATTCGTGCTTCTTTAGGGAGCAAGTAAGTGTATCCTAAGTGTTTTCTGAGTTTAACATTGTATCTAAGACGCAATTTTTCTATAAATTCCATTGTATCTCCCTTATATCCTGTTTCCCTCAGGATAGAATTTATCTCATCTATTCTCAAAGGATGTCTTTTAATAATATTCAATATAGCTTCTTCCAAAGTTGCAAAACCCTCCACATTTATTTCCCCATATTCTATATGGTAAACGGGGATTGCATTCAAGATTTTAAACGCTGTGAATAAAACATCAGGAGAAGGAACTTTAACCCATTTTTCCGCTGGAGGCCGGGTAGGTATGCTTACAAATCTTCTGTCAGGTTTTAACTCATCCAGTATTTTCCTGATTTCTTTTAAAACCATGGTATTATCATTAAGCCCTTTAACAAGCATAGTTTCTGTCCAGAGCCTGCCTTTATGTTCCTCTCTTAGCTCAAAAAGCCCAGAGAGAACCTTTTCAAATCTTATACCGGGGTACGGCCTGTTTATTTTCTTGAACAGGCTTTCAAATGGTGCATCCAATTTGGTCAGGACCACATCAAAAACAGCAACATCCTCTCTGACACTTTTTTCATAAAATAGTGCCCCATTGGTGATTATTGCCAGCTGGATGTTGCAAGCTTTTCTTACCATTTTTACCACTTCAGGAATCCCACTGTATAATGTTGGTTCACCTTCGCCAACAAAGGTAATATAATCAATTTTATCCTCTTTCTTCTCACACACTTCTATGATCTCCTTTGCAATTTCGGCTGGAGGGAAAAACAACTTTCTTTCGTTTGTATAATTTATGGCCTTCCCAAGCTGGCAATAAACACAAGAGTAATTACATGTCTTAAAAGGTATCGGGTTCACCCCAAGAGAACGTCCAAGTCTCCTTGAAGGGACAGGTCCAAAAACATATTTTAAACTTTTTTCCATTTCAATCCCCAGAGCTTTGCAAAATTTTTAAGCACGTTTTTTATATTTTCATCAACTTTAAAGAAATGACTCTTGTTCTGCGTATCATTGCTTCCAAAACCCTCCACAGAAGGATACAGCATATTTAGCACACCCGCCAGTTTTTCTTCCATATCTTTTCCTGCGTCACTTAACACATAACACTCAGCAGCTGGAAAGATATTGCTCACATAATCTATATGCCAGTGTAGCTTTTGTTTATTTGGGATTTTGTGCCTTTTTACCCTGCTTTCAAGACTTCTCTGACCAGAACCCACATATAAATAAAGCCCCTTTTCAAGAAAAATCTCTCCCAAAGCTCCCACCTTTATTTTACACTTTTCAACCTTAAACATACAAACATATATTCCCTTCATTCCTCCTAATAAAAAAGCCCCATAAATGGGGCTTTTTTATTATCACAACATCACTGATGTTTTTGCCTTCCGATTTTACCTTAATTTTTCTTCAATCTCCTTAAGTCTTCTTTCAATTCTCTCCTTCTCTTGTTTTAATAATTTTAATTTTTCCTCTTTGCTCAAAAACTTTACACCATAACGAGACTTTAACATGGCAACAGCGTCCTTCACAACCCCCTGAAACTGAATCACCTCTATCCCAAGAGACATCAACATATAGGAGGCATTGGGTCCGGGTATGCCGCCTGTAACAACTACCTTTGCTCCCTGCTGAGCTACAAAATTGGCTGCCATAGGACCTGCACCTCCTATTGCACTCTGAGCTGGATTTGGAACAGCCTCATACGTATCAAGCTGTAAATCATAAACTACAAAATATGGTGCTCTTCCAAAAACCAGAGAAACAGGCGCATTCAAATCAGGCCCATCTGCAGTAATAACAGCCTTCATTCTTTGCCCTCCAGCTCTTCAATCATCCTTTGTATTTCATTCAACCTGGTTCTTAGATATTCTGCCTCTTTTTGTAAAGACTCCTTATCTGTCTGAATGGGTGTATAACTAAAAGGGGCATAAAAATATGCAGCCGGCGTCCGATAGCCATACACATTTCCATATCCCCCGTAGGAATACCCCATATATCCTGCTCCATAACCCCATCTCCATCCACGGGGCAACCCGGTCCACGGACAGTATCCCATTC
>JALVLE010000268.1 GCA_027033555.1 Caldifarciminota bacterium
GCTCTCAAAATCAGTAACCCCTTCTTCGCGAAATATTCGCTTTATCAAAGAAGTACAGGTCTTACCTCCACAGGCCCCCATACCTGCTCGTGTTATTGCTTTGATTTCGTTCATATCCCGTACTCCATCTCTTATAAGCTTTCTTATGGTACCTGCACTAACCCTTTCACACCTGCACACTATAGCATCATCAGGTATATATTCAAACTCATCAAATCTAAGCTCAAGTGGTTTTGCCGGCTCCTGAATTCTTATTCCAGCGATTTTCTCGGCTATTTCCCTTTTTGCCTTTAATTTAACTATGTAAGTACCTTTTGATACCGTTCTCCTTCTTATCCTCACAACCTCTGCTTCACCAAGGAGATTTCCTAATCTATCCGTCACCTTCACCATATCACCCACTTTAAAGTAATCATCAGGGTCAAATTCAAAGGGGAGGGTTACAATAGGATCATCCCTTCTCCAATCCACAAGAGTAATGGCAAGACCGGGACATTTTGCCACACAAATCTCACACCCTATGCACCCTCCAATATAACGGGGAACATTGGTAATGGGCTCGCCGATTTTTATAGCATCTTTGGGACAAACCACTTCACATGGATTGCAGGGGATCTCCTGTACACAGTTAATAACAGGGTAAACCCCCTTTTTCTCCTCAGGAAGTTGCACTTCAAAAAACTCCTTGCCAGGGCGTGATTTCAATATTTCCTGGGTTTCATACAGCTCATCGGGTATTTCCCCCTCGTAAAGGCCCAGCTCCTTCAGGATCTCAAGGCCTTTAATGCGACCTGAAAAGATAGCACTTGAAGCTTCTGCAATCTCTTCTGCGTCCCCTGCTACATAAACCCGGTAACCAAATGCCTTTGCTTTTTCCACAAATTCATTTATAGGTTCAAGTCCCACCGCTATAAGTATCGTGTCACATTCTATGGTTTTCTCTGTGCCTTTAAGCGGTTTAAACTGATCATCTACCTGTGCAATAACCACCCTTTCCACATGCTCTTTGCCTTCAGCTTTAAGAACAGTGTGGGAGGTATATACAGGTACACCAAGTTTAAGAAGTTTTTCCTTATGAACAACATACCCTCCCACTTCAGGCATTATCTCACATAAACCAACAACTTCAATCCCCGCTTGAAGGGCATGATACGCTGCAATAAGCCCAACATTGCCCCCTCCCACTACAAAAATTTTCTGAGACGGTTTCACAAGATCCCTATTTATAAGCGTCTGAAGCGCACCTGCACCATATACACCCGGTAGGGTATTACCCGGAAAAGTAAGGAATTTTTCTCTTGCGCCTGTTGCCACCAGAAGAACATCCGGCCTAACAAGCACGTACTCTCTCCCATCTTTTAATATCCCGATTTTACCATCTGAGAAAGGCCATACAACAGTTGAATTAAGCCAGACATCAACACTATCAAACTCTCTTATATCTTTCTCCATAATCTCTGCAATTTCAGTACCTCTTGTGCCTGCATAGCATGCCTCCACTGAGCCAAAAAACTTGTGGGTCTGCAAAATAAGCTTTCCCCCAAGCTTGTGTTTATCGTCAACTATCAGAGTTTTAACTCCACGTGCTCCTAACTCTTTAGCAGCAGCAAGTCCTGCAGGCCCACCTCCAGCTATCAACACTGTATATTCAAGTTCTTTAATAGGTTCAAATTCCCCTATCTCATCGGTATCCGGCAACTCTGGAAGTCCATCAAGACTCTCAATTTCCATCCCCTCCTCAAGGAGAACCATGCACGATTTTACCACCTGTCCATTCACCCTTACCCTGCACTGGTCGCACTGTCCATTTGCACAAAAAATTCCCTGGGGTGATCCATCTTTAGGATGATGGCCGAAAATCTTTATTCCATTGGCAAAAAGAGCAGCAGCTATAGTGTCACCCTTTTTCCCATAGAGCTTTCTGCCATTAAAGGTGAACCATATATCCTCCCTTTCTTTTACATTTATTATCGGATGTTTGACTATTCTAAAACCCATAAAAACCCCTTATTGTCAACCTATTTTTTCCAGAACTTCCTCCTTTATCTCAGGCTTAATGCCTTCATCTTCAAGAGCCTTTAAAACCTTGGTATAAATTTCAGGATGCGTAGGTATCCATACTCCTGTGAGAGTGATTTCGCCTTTTAATATCAGATCCGCTGCAATAGCTGCAGGAAGAGATACAGTTTTTGCAACAGCTGTTTCTTTCCCTATGACACCTTCTGAAATTAGCCTCACAGTATAAACCTTTCTCCTACCACCCTTCTCAACGATAATCCTGTGTTTAAGCGCTATTAAATCCTTTTCACCTTCTTTGTATGACAGCTTCTCTTTAAGAAGTGCAACAAAATTATCAAACACAGAGCACTCTATGCAGGGCAACTCCCGCTCTTCAAAAAGGCCAAGCCATTTAAATTTTTCCATTATGTGTTCAGGAATTTTCTCCCCGATCTTTCTCAACCTTGTTTCCATAAGCTCTTTCCAGGTTCTTACTCCAGGAGGTACCTTCGCATCTTCGTCCAACAAATGCAATTTTTTGAAATAAATCTGAGTTTCACACCAACCGGGATACCTGAAGGTCCCTCTTATTAAGGTACTAACCTCCTTTATGCCGTATTTCTCAATGTAAATAAGGGAATTTCTGTTGGGATATACCTCCAATTCTCCCACGCCTTCTACATATTCTGTCCAGCGATGAGAAAAGAGCTCATCGCTTGAGATTTCAATTACTTTCCCGTCTTTTAAGTACTTTGCACTGTTATTACCGGCACGGAGTACGCCCTCGGGACTCCACGAAAATTTATACCGAAGTGGATTATTTGCGTATTGAGGAGCAGGCAACGCCCCACAATATGAATAAAACTCTACTACTTTAGCTCCAATTTTGTGCGCATTGTCTATAACCTCTTGAGCGGTCATATGGTCAATACCTGGATCAAGTCCTATCTCGTTTAAAAAGAGCACGTTTTTCTTTTTCGCCTCCTCATCAAGAGCTGCCATGTCATCTTTCACATAGGAAGTGGTCACAAGAGGCTTTGCATACTCCAGACACAGCCTGGCCACCTCCATGTGATAGATATATGGTAAAAAACTCAAAACAATGTCAGACTCCCTCACAAGCTCCCGGAGTTCCTCAACGTTATGTGCTTCCCAGGTAACCCCTTTTATCCTCTTATAGCCTTTAATCAGGTCGTCTATGTGTTTGCGTGTTCTGGAAGCCACTATCACGGAGTAATCTGTCTTCTCCGAAAAGTATCTTATCATTGGCTTTGTAACCATCCCGGCGCCGAGCACCAGGACTTTTTTAGCCATTTTCAATGCCTCCTATTTTACAGGTATTTCTCAAGATATTTATAATTTGGGGTAAGCTCCCCGTTAAGAACTATCACCGCATTTTTTATTTCATCTGGCAAATTAAGTCTTTTAAATTTCACATCATAATTGGCCCTCACAATGTATGGCACAAAGGGCTTGAGCTGATGACTGAAGAATATGGATGCATCGTATGCAAGTTCTGCGGGGAGATTATCCACCGCCATTACCACAATTCCATCACCTTCTACTCCATCTGCAATAGAATCAGTATAGGGATTATAAACAAAACATGGATTTCCTGGGTCTGTGGCTTTTAAGGTGATCTCGATAGAACCTCCAATATCACAGGTAATGTCTCCTATTACTTTTAATCTTGGATTTCTGTACCTATTAAACAATTCCTTTATATGCTCTTTTGTTACAAGTCTGGGAAACCGTTCCTCCCAGTAAATTCCGTTGAAAAGAATGTTAAGATAGGGAAGATATTCCGGCATCCTTGATACATAGTTCTCAGGATGCGCATAGTAATCCTCTCGTGAAAAGATTTCACCAAATTTGTGCCGCACCCTCTCCTCAGGCTTAAAAACCACCATAAAAATTCTGTCATTCTTTTTCTCTTTCATCACCTCTTCTAAACATCGGGCACCCACCTCTTCGTAAGGGAAAAACTTTATTATATCCTGAACACCTCTGGAAACATTCCCTCTGCCCGTGATTCCAATTATAAGGGGAGTTATCTCGGGAGGAAGACCCTCCTCTTCAATCTGCTCACCTATGTCTTTAAGATGTGCTTCAACCTTATCCATACGTCCATACTCATAGGCTCTCTTTACACGAGCAAAAGGTGTTTTAATCCCTTCTTTTAGCAACCTCTGTCCAAAAGCCCAAAGAGTTTCTATAGCTCCAGCAAGACCTGCATGATACCCAAAGAAAATGAGCCTCTTGCCATTTTCATCCTTAATAAGCTCATAGTCAATTAAAGTGTCCTGGAGCTCCAACATTCTCCTTAACATGGGCATATTATACTTCTGACCCTTTATCGTATGAGAAAAGAACACATAAACCTTCTTTTCCTCAAAATAAGATGGCGGGATTTCTTTCACTCCGAATATATGCCGTGCTTCTTTAAGATTTTCCACTACTTTCGCCCCATTTTTCACATACTCCTCATCTGGAAATATCCTGAGTTCAGAAGGCTCAATAAGCGTCATTATTCTGTGCCTCTTCCGCAGCTCATGCACATCATGAGGCACAAGTGGAACACGTCTTTCCCATTGGTTCTTGGTTTCTCTTCTTATACCTAAAAGTCTCATTCTATTATTATAATACAATTTGCTGGTTTTATAAACCAGTACTATAATAATGAGCATGAACAATCTACATGATGAATCCAGAATAAATAAGCTGGCAGAGCTCATAAAAAATTCAAAAAAGATATTTGTACTAACAGGAGCGGGGATAAGCACCAAAAGTGGCATACCTGACTTCAGAAGCGGGACGGGTATTTATTCAAAATATCCTGAACTCGTCTTTGATATAGACGTATTTTACAATGACCCCACAATTCTCTACAACTTAATGTTTGAACTTGCTCCCATTGTAATAAATGCAAAACCCAACATAGCGCATATCTGTCTAAAAAAACTTGAAGACATGGGTAAAATAAATCTTATTGCTACCCAAAATATTGATATGTTACATGAAAAGGCTGGCTCTATTAAAGTGGCCAATTTACACGGCTCAATGAAAACCTTCACCTGTATCAAATGCGGCAAAAAATATCCCCTTGAATACGCCATGAAATTCATCATAAGGAAAGAAATTGCAAAATGCTCTTTATGTGGAGGTGTTTTAAGGCCTGATTTTGTATTCTTTAAAGAGCCCCTTCCTGAAGAGGCTTTAGCTAAAGCCCAAAAGGCTGCAAAGGAAGCAGATCTCATTATGGTGATAGGATCAACCCTTCTCGTGTTCCCAGCAGGCTATATTCCCATGTATGGAGTAGCAAGAGGCACTCCACTTGTTATTATTACAAAAGGAGAGACTGCACTTGACAATTATGCCACCCTTAAGATAGAGGATGATATCGTAGAGGTCTGTAAAAAACTAATGGAAAAATTGAATCTTACAATTTAGTTTTGTTATTTGACTATACACCGAAGTTGAAATATGATATAATTATAATGGACCGTAACAAAGAGCTTGCGCGGATGTTTGATACACTTGCAGATGCCCTGGAATTTCTGGGAGAGAATCCTTTTAAAATAAGGGCTTATAGAAAAGTTGCAAGATTCCTTGAAAGTTTTCCTGAAGATATACAAAAATTCTATGAGGAACATGGAATAGAAGGGTTAAAATCCCTCCCCGGAGTTGGAGAAAAAATTGCGCTTAAAATAGAGGAATACTTAAAAACAGGCACCTTTCAGAAATATGAGGAGGTAAAATCCAAAGTTCCAGACGGGATACTGGAATTACTTCAAATACCGGGAATAGGTCCCAAAACAATAAAAAAGGCGTACGATGAGCTTGGGGTGAGAAACCTTGAAGATTTAGAAAGGGTGATTGAAAGCGGAGAACTTGCCAGATTGAGAGGAATGGGTCCTAAAAAAGTAGAGAACATCAAAAAGTCCATTGAGCTTTACTTTAAAATGCAGGACAGAATTCCGCTTGGCGAAATTTATCCCTTCGTAGAGAGTCTAAGAAAATGGCTCGCAGAATCAGAGTATGTAGAGGCCATTGAAGTATGCGGATCATACAGACGCAGAAAAGAAACGGTTGGAGATATAGATATACTCTGTATCAGCACGCATGGACACAAAGTCATTGATAAATTTGTAAATCATCCAGACGTCACAAGGGTACTCGCCCACGGGGATACAAAGGGCTCTTGTATATTCAATGATAGAATTCAGGTGGATTTAAGAGTAGTTCCACGAGAATCCTTTGGTGCAGCACTCCAATATTTTACAGGTTCAAAGCAGCATAACGTACATCTGAGAACAATTGCAAAGCAGATGGGTTTTAAAATTTCCGAATACGGCGTGTTTAAAGACAATGTGAAAGTGGCAGGAGAAAAAGAAGAAGAGGTTTATGGTATTCTGGGACTTGATTTTATACCTCCTGAACTCAGGGAAGACCGTGGAGAAATTGAGGCTGCCATGGAACATAAATTACCACGACTTATTGAAAGAAAGGATATAAAAGGGGATCTACACGTTCACTCAAAATATTCTGATGGTACAGCGACCCTGGAAGAACTTGCGCAAAAAGCTATTGAGATGGGCTATGAATATATTTCTGTGTGTGATCATTCCCGCAGCGTCAAGTATGCAGGCGGATTAACCATTGAAAAACTCAGAGAAAAAAACAGAGAAATTGAAAGAATTAATGAAAAATATGGTAAAAAAATCCTTCTTAAAGGAGCCGAAGTGGACATATTGCAGGATGGCACACTTGACTATCCTGATGAGGTATTAAAAGAACTTGATTTTGTTATCGCAGCCATTCATATATGGTCCAAGTACGAAGATGTAACCGAAAGGATTATCAAAGCATTAAGAAACCCTTATGTTCATTCTATTGCCCATCCCACCGGCAGACTCATTGGCAAAAGGGAACCTTACAACGTGGATATTGAAAAAATATTACATGTTGAAAAAGAAGAGGGAAAATTCATTGAAATAAACGCAAATTATGAAAGACTGGACCTGAACGATGTCTGGAGCAAGAGAGCAAAAGAAATTGGAGTTAAATTAACAATAGGCACTGATGCCCATCAAATAGGACAAATGTGGATGATAGAATTAGGCGTTTATGTGGCAAGAAGAGGATGGCTTGAAAAAGATAATGTTTTGAACACATTAAATAGCGAAGAAATATTAAAAATACTCAAAAACAGGAGGTAGGTATTATGGTAAGTATTATTATAGCCCTACTAAACGTATTACCATCCCATAAGCATCAATTCAAAGTTAGTGAGAAGGTCAAACACAAAATCCTGACCATCTCAGCAAAGGTGGATGAATACAGAATAAAGGGCGAAACAGAAAAAATACACAAGCTCATAAAAGAACCAGACATAAAGAATACTGCTTACTATGTGATAGAAGGAAGAGTATATGATCAGAATCTTAATCCTATCGCAGGAGGGTATTACATATATATTTATAACGCCTATACCGGTGATTTTGTAAGTAACGTCTATCCTGATCTATCAGGAGAATATATAGATACTCTCCCTGCTGGTGCCTATATTATACAGGCAAAAGGCGACGAGTATCCTGTCATGTATTACTCTTCACACGGAAGTACAGGTAGCATAGATAGTGCCGAGGTTGTATGGCTTTTATCCGATACAGACAGTATAAATATTGTTGCTCCGCCTGCCAATGTTATAAAAGGGGTATTATATGATGATTCAACCTCCCTACCCATATCCAATGCATATGGTTCTGTTGAAGTTATTGACACTGTGACCAAAAGCCTGGTATGGAAGCCTTTGTCCACAGACACACTGGGAAACTACGTTATAGGAGGGTTAAATAAAGGCGTTTTTAAAATTAGATACTATGTGGGCGGTTATGTTCACTTTTACTATGGTAATACTTATAACTGGTTTGATGCAACTCCTGTAATATATTCTAATTGGGGAGACACCCTGAGTGGTATAGACGTCTATCTTCCTCCTATTTCATCAGGGCCAACAAGCGGCCAGGGAGCTATTACTGGCAGATTACTAACCGACACCGGGGATACAATAAAAGACCCTTATCCGTATGCTGTTGTTATGGATGCCTCCACCGGGGACTTTATGTTCGCCTCTTTTGAGTATGATACTTCAACGGGTGTATACACCTTTTCAGAGCTTCCTACCGGTACATATAAAATCCTTATTGATCCTAACAACTATGTGCCCCAATACTATAATGACAAACCAGATTTTGAGAGCGCAGACCCTATTTATGTACACTCTCCCGACACCGTATATAATATTGATTTCAACTTTCATAAAGGTGGTGCCATTTCCGGTTATATAACAGGGCTTGACGGTTCCGGTTACACTGGCGCATTCTATCTTGATGTATATAATAGCCGCACAGGAGATTTTGTTTATACTTACTCCGGCAGCACTCCTGATGGTAACTATGTAACAGGGACCGATCTTGCGACAGACACCTACAAGATTCATATATACCCTGTTGATATAGGTACAGGTCAGTGGTATAAAGACGCCTATACCTTTGAAGATGCAGATGACGTGTATGTGACAGCACCAGACACAACAGAGAATATAAACTTTGACTTCACAGGATGGAACGGCATAATCTCCGGAATTGTGCAAAATGAAGACAGTGCCCAACTTTATGCCTCTATTGAACTCTACAAGGCTTCAACACAGGAATTTGTTGCATCTTCCTATTCTGACATGAGCGGCTTCTATATCCGCAATCTACCACCTGGAGATTATAAACTTTATATTCAGCCCCTTGGATGGGATTCTCTTTACTATTTTTACATAGAACAGTGGTATAATGGACAAACATCCTGGGATGATGCAAACACCATTCATCTTACACAGGGTGATAGCATCTTTTTAACCATTACACTGTCTGAGGGTGGAAAAATAGTAGGCAGTATTAATGATTCTACAACTCATGTAAGTATTTCACAAAAAGCCTATCCTTTTATAGTATTAATAGCCGATCAAACATCACCGCTTTTAAAAAGTGCAAGAATGGGTGATTTTAGAGGGTATTCAACGGAACCTCTTTCACCTGGCGACTATAAACTCATATTTTTGCCCACCTCTTATTATGACACTTTGGAGACACCGCCAATGGTGTATAACCCCTACCACTTTGAATTTTATGAGAACTCAACCACCTATCATGATGCAAATACAATAAGCGTTATAAGAGATTCTGTGCTTGTAAAAGATATTAATACAACAAAAGTAAACGGAGCCATTGAAGGAAGCGTAATGAACGGTTCATATCCTGTGAGAGACAGCTTCTATGAGGTTATCGCAGTAAACCCGGAGGGATACCCTGTAGCACTCTTCTACACAGCTGATACGTTTAAGTACCATATTGGCGGACTTCTTCCAGGCACTTATTACCTTTATTTATGGCCCTATGGCTTATGGTACAATCAGGTATATTCACCAATAGACGTAGAAAGAGTACCTTATCCCATTCCAC